>CAYYTN010000123.1:342-6243 GCA_964474495.1 uncultured Chloroflexota bacterium | reverse complement strand
CGTCGATCCATGCGCGGCCGCGGGCTTCCTTACCGCAGAGCGTCCGGGCGAGGAAGAACAGGATGAACGGGACCCCCAGCAGGGCCCAGTTGCCCGGGTGTGCTTGCCAGTGGACGCCCATCTAGAGGAGCCCGTAGCGCATTTGCGGCCTCATTGCCGGCCCCCGGCCATGATTTCCGCCAGGAAGCTGTTTGATGGCCACCAACCTGGGCGGCGCAACTCGGCGCGGCGACCGTCGTAAGCGATGACCCGGTAGCCGACGATGGCTTCCGCATCGAGGAAGATCAGCAGGCGTTCTTCGGGTGTCTGGTCGTCGGCCCGGCGACGTTCTGGAGCCAACTCCGGCAGGGGCACGGCCGGCGGCGTGGCCCCGCACGACATTCGCACGGCGGTCCCGACGACGATCCAGACACCGTAGCCGCCGATAGCCAGCACGGTGGTGCGGACCGTAGCGAGCAGATATTCGCCGCCGCCCATCGCCCAGCCCAGGGCGAGAAGGCTCATCGCGCAGTAGACCGCGAACAGCAGCCCCATCGGGACCATGACCCACGGGCCGGGCCTGCCGGACTGCTGCCGCACCATGACCCGGTCGCCATCGATTCGCAGCCATACCTGCGCCAGCGGCATCACGCCGTAGGCCTGCGGATAGAAGAACACCCCGGCCAGCAGCCAGCGCCAGAAGCTGAACTGCAGTTCGCGGACCAGATCTACGGTCGATTCGCTCCGGGCGGCGATGTTGAATCCGCGATCCCGGAAGGCGTCGGTGGCCTCCTGAAGGCGGGCCGCGTCCTGGGGCGAAATCGTTGATTCGGGGCCGCCGACCGGCGCTTCAACGGTTGGCGGCTCCATCGCTGGATCGGCGGATGGCTGATATGGGCCGGCCGCCGGATTTGCGCCCGGTTCCGCAGCACCCGATCCGGAACGACCATCACCTTCTTTGCGCTGGCGACGCTCCCGGCGGCGCTGTTCCTTCTCGCGGCGGCGATCTTGGCGACTCGGCACGGCGGCTCCCTCGATTCCCGGCTCAACTCAGGCTACCAGTCGCAAATTAGCCCGGTGTGGCGGTCGCGCCGCGCGGGCGGGAATCACGGCAAACGCGGGCCGCGGGATGATGACGGAGTGCTACCATTCGCCGGACCCGCGTGGAGCCCGGTCCCGGGAGCTGGATGAAGACCTACTACCTCACCTGCGCAATCGACTACCCGAACGGCGACCCGCACCTGGGCCACGCCTTCGAGAAGATCGGCGCCGACTGCATCGCCCGCTTTAAGCGCCTGCAGGGCTACGACGTCTACTTCTCCACCGGCGTGGATGAGAACAGCCTGAACGTCGCCCGCACCGCCCGCGAGGCCGGCCGCGATCCGCGCGATTTCATCGACGAGTTCTCGCCCCGTTTTCACGATCTCTGGGAGCACCTGGACGTGTCGGCGGACGTCTTTATCCGCACCACCGAGGATCGCCACACGTTGGCTTCGGCGGAGATCTTTCGCCGCGCCCACGCCAACGGCGACATCTATAAGGGTAAGTACGAGGGCTGGTACTGCCTGTCCTGCGAGAACTACTACCCGGACACCGACCTCAACGAGGGCATGTGTCCGGTCCACGGCACGAAGCCGGAGTGGTTCTCGGAGGAGAACTACTTCTTCGCGCTCTCCAGCTACCAGGACCGCCTGCTGGAGCATTTCGAGCAGAACCCCGACTTCGTGCGGCCCGAATTCCGCCGCAACGAGGTCCTGAACTTCATCAAGGACGGGCTGAAGGACTTCAGCGTCTCGCGGGCCGGCACCGACTGGGGCATCCCGGTGCCGATCGACGAGTCGCAGGTGATCTACGTCTGGTTCGACGCGCTGATCAATTACGCGACGGTGGCCGGCTTCCCGGACGACGCGGCGATGTTTGCCAAATGGTGGCCGGCCGACGCCCACGTAATCGGCAAGGACATCCTGCGCTTTCACGCGATCTACTGGCCGGCGATGCTGATGGCGGCCGGAGTGGAACTGCCGAAGTCGGTGGTGGGCCACGGCTGGATCGACCTCGAGGGTAAGGCGATGAGCAAGACCACCGGGACGGCGGTGGACCCGTTTGAGGTCACGGCCAGGTACGGGGTCGATCCGCTGCGCTACTACCTGCTGCGCGAGGTGCCCTTCTTCCGTGATGGCAGCTTCGTCTGGAACAACCTGGACGCCCGCTACCACCGCGAACTCGGCAACGATCTGGGCAACCTGCTGAACCGGACGGTGTCGATGATCGGCCGCTACCGCAACGGCGTGCTGCCGGCGGCGGGGCCGGATGCGGAGCCGGAGACCGCGCTGAAGGCGGCGACCGCCGAGGCGTGGGAGAAGGTCGAGCGGGGGCTCGACGCCTGGAACTTCAGTGAGGCGCTGGCCGACCTCTGGCGGCTGGTGGCGGCGGCGAATCGCTACGTGGACGCGACGCAGCCGTTCAAGCTGGCCGGCGATCCGGAGCAGGCCGGGCGGGTGGATACGATCCTGTACAGCCTGGCGGAATCGCTGCGGCACATCGCGCTGCTGCTGGCGCCGGCGGCCCCGACCACGGCCGACCGGATCATGGCGCAGATCGGCGGCGACGCGGTGGTGGCGGGCGCCTGGGAGAGCGGGCGCGAATGGGGCGGCCTGGCCGCCGCCGGTCCGGTCCCGGGCGGCGACCCGCTGTTCCCGCGGATCGAATAGCCGCGCGGCCCGGTCGGTGTTTTTCGACTCGCATACGCACCTGAACGACGAGCGGTTCGAGGCCGATGTCGAGGCGGTGTGGCAGCGGGCCCGCGAGGGCGGGGTCAGCCGGGCGCTGGTGCTGGGGTTCAGTCTTGAAACCAGCCTCCGGGCGGCGGAACTGGCCGGGCGGTTGGAGGGCCTCTACGCGGCGGTCGGCATCCATCCGCACAGCGCCGAGGCGGCGGACGCGGCGGCGATGCGGCGGATCGCCGAACTGGCCGCCGAACCCCAGGTGGTGGCGATCGGCGAGACCGGGCTCGACTTCTCGCGGGGCGCCGAGCGGCAGGCGGTTCAGGAGGCGGCGTTCGCGGCGCATCTCGATCTGGCGGTGGCCAGCGACCTGCCGGTGATCGTGCATGTGCGCGACGCCTTCGACGCCACGCTGGCCGCGCTCCAGGACTATCCCGGGCGCGGCATCATCCACTGCTACACCGGCGACGCGGACCAACTGGCCGGGTTTTTGCGGTTGGACCTGTATATTTCTTTCGCGGGTGTAATAACCTACCCATCAGGCAGCCAGGCTGGCGAGGCACTGAAGACCGTGCCGGGAGATCGCCTTCTGATCGAGACGGATTCACCCCACCTGGCGCCGCAATCGCGTCGGGGGAAGAGGAACGAACCGGTGAACCTGGTGGAGACGGCCACACGGGCGGCCGAATTGCGCGGGGTCGATTTGGAAGACCTCGCGGCGACCACGGACCGCAATGCCGCACGGCTTTTCGGACTGGACCGGCGGGCTTGAAGACGACCCCCGCCGCCCCGCCGCTGACCGAAATCCTGGCGCCGGTCGCGGCCTGGATCGAGCGCGGCAACGGGCGGCTGCACGAGGTGGCGCAGCGCGAGTCGGGCACGGCGCTCGGCTCGATCCTGGAGTTCGCCATCGATGCCAGCGGCAAGCGGGTGCGCCCGGCGCTGGTGTTCCTGACCTCGGGGCTGTTCGGCGAGATTGACGAAGGCGCGATCGACCTGGCGGCGGCGGCCGAATGCCTGCATACGGCGACGCTGATCCACGACGACATCGTCGACGAGGCCGACTCGCGCCGCGGCCGCGACGCGATCCACGTCAACTGGTCGGAGGGCGCGGCGGTGCTGACCGGCGACTACCTGTTCGCGGCGGCGGCCGACCTGGTGGCCCGCCTGAACCGCCCGCGGATCGTGACGCTGTTCGCGGAGGCGATCATGCGGATGTCGCGCAGCGAGTTCGACGTTCCCGGCGTGGACGCGAGCCCGGCGCGGATGATGGGCGCGTATGTGGCGAAGATCGAAGCCAAGACCGCCTCGCTGTTCGGGCTCTGCTGCGAAGCGGCGGCGGTGCTGGCCGACCGCCCCCCGGCCGAGCAACAGGCGCTGCGCGATTACGGCCTGAACCTGGGCAACTCGTTCCAGGTGGCCGACGACATCCTGGACATCACCGGCGATGCCGGAGTGACCGGCAAGCCGGTCGGCAGCGATCTGCAGCAGGGGCTGCTGACGTCGCCGAGCATCCATTTCCTGCAAATGCGGGGCGCGGAACCGAGTGCGGTGGCGCGGTTCTTCGAGAACGGCGCGCCGGATGCGGGGACGCTGGAAACGGCGCTGAGCGAACTGGACGAATCCGGCGCCGTCGACCGCGCCCACGCCGACGCCGATCGTTTCGGGCAGGCCGCCCGGCAGCGGCTGGCCGCCTTCCCCGACGGAGCCTGCGCCCGGGCGCTTGAGGGCCTGACCCATTACGTCGCCAGCCGGGCCAGCTAGAACTGCGGGCGGCGAGGCGGGCGATGTCCGCCGCATGTTCGACGCCATCGCGCCGCGCTATGACCGCGCCAACCGCCTGATCAGCCTGGGCATGGACCTGCGCTGGCGCTGGAAGGCGGTGCGGTTGGCGCTGGCCAACAAGCCGCGGGTGGTGCTGGATGTCGGCGCCGGCACCGGCGACCTGACGCGGATGGTCGCGACCAACGCCGAACCGCGGACGCTGGCCTGCGGCGTGGACTTCTCGCTGCCGATGCTGCGAATCGCCGCCGCGCGCTCCGCCCACGAGCCGGATCGCGTCCGCTACCTGCAGGGCGACGCGCTGCACCTGCCGCTGCCGGCGGCCTCGGTGGACGCGATCGTGACGGCGTTCACGATCCGCAATATCAGCGACCTGCCGGCGGTGTTCCGCTCGTTTGCGCGGGTGCTGAAACCGGGCGGGACGGTGACGGTGCTTGAAATCTCGCCGATGGGAGACGGCCCGATCGCGCGCCTCTTCCGGCTCTATTTCGGAAGGATCGTGCCGTTCATCGGGCGGCTGGCCACCGGGCATCCGTTTGCCTACCGCTACCTGCCGGAATCGGTGGAGCGCTTTCGCGATGCCGAGACACTGGCCGCGTTGATGGCCGATAACGGCTTCGACGGGGTGACGTTCAGGAGACTGGGAATGGGCAGCGTGGCGCTGCATCACGGCGTGCGGGAGGATTGAGCGAGTGAGCGATTCCGGGGAGGTCTTCACGATCCGCGAACTGGACGACGCGGAGTGGTTGGGGCTGGTCGCCGCCGACCCGGCGCCGAGTTTCTTGCAGAGCCGGGGCTGGGGCGACTTGAAGGCGCGGTTTGGCTGGCGGGCCCGGCGGCTCGGGCTGGTCGATGACGACGGGGTCGCCCGGGCCGGGCTGCAACTGCTTTTGCGCACCGTCCGCCCCCTGCCGTTGCTGCCCGGCGCCGGCGTCGCCTACGTACCCCGCGGGCCGCTGGGCGAGGCGTCGCCGGACGCACTGCGCGAACTGTTGGCGGCCACCGTTCGGGAGGCTTCCGCGGCGGGCGCTTCGTTCCTGCGCATCGAGCCGCCGGCCCATTCGTTCGCGATGCTCGGCCCGGTGCTGGCCGAGCTGGGCTTCGCCCGGACCGCGCAGTACGTACAGATCCGCGCGACCGGGCTTATTGACCTGCGCCCGGAGGAAGACGAGATCCTGGCCGGGTTCAAGTCGAAGACCCGCTACAACACCCGCCTCTCCGAGCGCCGAGGAGTGGAGGTCCGCGCGGCGGACGGGGCGGCCGACCTGGCCGCGTTCCACGCGATGACCGTCGTCACCGGCGCCCGCGACGGCTTCGCGGTCCACGGCCCCGAGTACTACGAGGCCGCCTGGGAGGCCTTTCAGCCGGATGCCGGCCGGCTGCTGATCGCCAGCGTCGAAGGCGAAGACGTGGGCGC
>CAYYTN010000123.1:0-332 GCA_964474495.1 uncultured Chloroflexota bacterium | reverse complement strand
GCTGTTCGTGGTGCGCTGCGGCGGCGTGGCCACCTACCTCTACGGCGCGTCGACCGGGGCCGGACGGCGCGCGATGCCCAACTACCGACTCCAGTGGGCGGCGATGCGCTGGGCCCGCGAGCAGGGCTGCCACACCTACGACCTGTGGGGCATGATCGACCCGGAGATCACGGAGGACCCGATGGCCGGGGTGCATCGCTTCAAGCAGGGATTTCAGCCGGACGAGGTGCTGCATCCGGGGGCGTACGACCGGCCGCTGAACCGGCTTTCGCACCTGGCGCTGACCCGGGTGCTAATGCCGGCGCGGGCGGCGCTGCAACGAATCCGCGCCG
>CAYYTN010000122.1:0-7766 GCA_964474495.1 uncultured Chloroflexota bacterium | reverse complement strand
GCCCCCCGCCCCGCCCGCAGCCCGAACGCCACGACCACGATCCCGGCCTGCAGCGCGATCAGGCCGCCGACCCGGTTGAACTCGCCGGTTCCGGCGCGCAGGGCGTCGTCGGCGGACGTCAGGATCGCTCCCAGCACCCACGCGGTCGCCGCCGGGGCCAGCGCGCTCACCACCGTCAACGCCAGCATCAGGCCGGTCAGGAACGGACTCGTGCTCCAGACCAGCCGGAACACCCGCACCGCGTTGCCGAACGCGTCCGATACGTTCGCAACCGTGAATTCAGCCTGCTGGTGTCGCCAGTGGAAGGGGCTGCTCAATTTCCTCCAACGCGGATCGTGTCACGCCTCCAAATATCAGGCAAAAGCGCGGCCCGGTCGAGTGCAAATCCCGCCGACGGTTTGGGCTACCGCGAGAACACCGGGTCCGGGCGGGTCTTGACCTCGATCACCGCCGTCCGGTTGCCCGCCACCGCCTCCTTGGCCTTCTCGATCGCCGGCTTCAGATCGGCCAGCCGGTCCACCTTCTGGGTGTGGCAGCCCAGCGCCGCCGCCACCCCGGCGTAGTCCCCGGTCAGGTTCTTGGCGTTGTAGCGCTCGTTGGCCACCGGCATGTAGGCGTCGTAGCCACCCATCTCACCGTTGTTGAGGATCACCGTGATCACCCCGATGTCGTTGCGCGCCGCCGTCTCAAAGTCCATCCCCGACATCCCCACCGCCGTGTCGCCCATCACGTTGATCACCAGCCGGTCCGGCATCGCCAGCTTCGCGCCATAGGCCAGCCCGTGGCCGTAGCCCAGCTGCGTCGACTTGCCCCAACCGATGTAGTACGCCGACGGCATCGCCTGCCAGAACGGCACCATCTGGTCCCGGGGGTTGCCGGCGTCGTGGGTGACGATCGTCGTGTCCAGGTCCACCGAGTGCATCAGGTCCCAGATCACGCGATACGGGTTGAGCGGTTCTTCGTCCGAGGTCAGCCGCGGCAGCCACTCCTCCATCCAGGTCTGTTTCGCCTTCGCGATCGCCGCCCGCGGATCCGCCGCCGGGCTCGCGCCGGCCGCGATCCGGCTCCGGATCGCTTCGTTCAGCTGCCCCAGCGCCAGCTTCGCGTCGCCCAGCAGCACGTGATCCACCGCGTAGTCCTTCTGGATATCGGTGTCGCTGTTCGTGATCTGGATCAGTGGCTTACCCGGCGGGATCGCCCCCTGCTGGTTGGCGATGCTGAAGCTGCACCCGGCTCCGACTATCAGGTCGGCCGCGTTCATGAATTCCGTCGCCGGCGCCGTCGCCACCTTGCCGAACAGGCCCAGCGACAGATCGTGGTCCTCCGGGAAGCCACTCTTGCCGTTTAGTGTGGTCACCACCGGGATGTTCGCCAGTTCCGCCAGCTCCACCAGTTCCGCCGAGGCGTCCGCCCAGAGGATGCCCATCCCGGCGTGAATCACCGGCTTCTTCGCCGCCAGGATCGCGTCCGCCACCTCGTCCACGTCCGCCGGGTCCGCCATCGAGCGGTGCCGGCGGGGCGGCGCGTAGTCGCCGATGTCGTCGCCAAACTCACTGTCGCCGACGTCCATCGGCAATTGCAGCATGATCGGCCCGCCGTGGCCGTTGCGCGCCAGCGAAAACGCCCGCCGCATCCGGTCCACCGCCGTCTGGATGCCCGTGATCTGCGCCGCCCACTTGGTGATTCCGCGGTAGTGGTCCATCGCGTCAAAAAGCGGCGTGATCCCGCTGCGATGCGAGGCGTAGCCCCCGGTCAGCACGATGATCGGCACCGAGTCGGCCGCTGCCTGGGCGATCCCGCCGAAGGCATTCTCCGCACCCGGCCCGTACTGCACCGCCACCACCCCGATCTTCTTGCCCCGGCTCACCCGCGTGTAGCCGTCCGCCATGTTGATGATCGTGCGCTCCGTGCGACCCACGATCGGCTTGATCCCCAGCTTTGAAACCGCGTCGATCAGCGGGTTATGCGGGAAACAGAACAGGTACTCCACGCCTTCACGCTTCAGTACCGCGGCGATGGCTTCGTGACCGGTCATGGACTGCCTCCCGGGGCGTTGTCAGTGGTTCTGGCGCCTGCTACCATCGGCGTTTGCCCTGGTGGTGCGAGCACCGGATCATATCGTTTGGGGCGGCGCAGCACCTAGCCGCCCGGCCTGTCACCGTCCCCCGAACCGGAGACTCTGCCCGCGTGCGAAGACTCCCCGCCTACCCCCTCTACCTCGCCACCTCGGCGCTGCTCGGCCTCTTGCTGGCCACCGCGTTCACGACCAATCTCGTGTACCAGGTCGAGATCGTCGGACTCGACCCCCTGCAGCTAGTCCTGGTCGGCACCGTTCTTGAGGCCACCATCTTCATCTTCGAGGTGCCCACCGGGGTACTCGCCGACGTCTACAGCCGGCGGCTGTCGGTGATCGTGGGCATAGCCCTGATCGGCGCGGGCTTCACGCTGGAGGGCGCGGTCCCGCGCTTCGCCGCCGTCCTCGCCGCCCAGGCCGGCTGGGGCTTCGGCCACACCTTTGTCAGCGGCGCCCATACCGCCTGGCTGGCCGACGAGATCGGCGAAGCGCGGCTGCCCGCCGCCCTGCTGCGCGGCGCGCAGGTATTCCGCATCGGCAGCCTGGCCGGCATCGCCCTCAGCGTAGCCCTGGCCAGTGTCGGCCGCAATATCCCGCTCGTCGTTGCCGGGCTGGCCCTGATTGCCGTGGCGGCCATCCTCGCCTTCACCATGCCCGAGCGCGGATTCCAGAGGATTTCCGCCCGGGAACGCCACGCCCTGCGCGATCTCCGGGACACCGCCATCGCCGGCGTCGCCGCCATCCGGCGCCGGCGCATCCTCGTGCTGGTCCTCGTCATCACCGTGCTCTACGCCGCCGCCAGCGAGCCCCTCGATCGCCTCACCACCCCGTTTCTACTCGACACCATCACCCTCCCGCGCCTCGGACCTCTGGACCCCGTCGCCTGGTTCGGCCTGATGGGCTACGTCGCCACGGCGGCCTCGCTGCTGATCCTGGAAGTCGTCCGCCGCCGGGTGGATCTTGAAGACGACCGCGCCGTCGCCCGCACGCTGCTGCTCCTCAACACCGTCCTCATCGCCGCCGTCGCCGCCTTTGCGCTTGCCGGCAACCTGGCCCTCGCGCTCGCCGCCTTCTGGGTCTTCAGCCCCCTGCGCCGCGCCAACGAACCCATAATCCAGGCCTGGCAGAACCGCTTCATCCCCTCGGCCGTCCGCGCCACCGTGCTCTCCCTGGGCGTGCAGGTCGACGCCATTGGCCAAATCGCCGGCGGTCCCCTGCTCGGCGCCCTGGCGGTGGGCGTATCGCTGCGGGCCGCCTTGCTTGGCGCCGCCCTCGTGATGCTCCCCGCCCTGGCCATCTACGCCCTGCTGCTTCGCGGTGCGCGCCGCGCCGCCGCCGCCGTCGAGCCGTAGCGGCTTCCGGCAGTGATTTCGCCGGTCGCTGCGCCGCCGCCGTCGAGCCGTAGCGTGGTAGGCCGTCGGGCCTAGATCACGTCCGACACTCCGCCGTCCACGGCCAGCGCCGCCCCGGTGATATACGAAGCCTGCTCGGACGCCAGGAAGGCCACCGCCGCCGCTACCTCTTCGGCCGTTCCAACCCGGCGCAACGGGGCGTTGCGCCCGGCCGCCGCGTAGAAATCCTCCAGCGACTGCCCGGCGTCACCGGCCCGCCAGCGCCGTTCCCACTGCATGCTGCGGATCGAGCCCACCATCACGGTGTTGATCAGGATGTTGTGCGCCGCGTAGTCCTTCGACATCGCCTTGGTCAGCGCGATCCCGGCCGCCCGGCTCACCGACGTCGGCAGCGACGACGGCCCCGGCTGCCGGCCACCGGAATGGGTGATATTGATGATCCGTCCCCAGCCGGCGTGCTTCATGTGCGGGATCGCCGCCCGCGAGCAGCGGATCGCCCCGAAGAGTTTGATATCCAGGTCCTCATGCCAGCCGGCGTCATCGACGTACTCAAAGATGTTGGCCGCCGACTTCCCGGCGTTGTTCACCAGGATGTCGATCTTCCCGAGCTCCAGCACCGTCTTCTCGACGAATTCGGTCGCCTGCGCCTCCTCGCCCACATCCGCCACCACCGGCACCACTTTCGTGCCCGAGGCCCGCGAAATCCGCGCCGCCGCATTCTCGAGCACGTCCTCCCGGCGGGCGCAGATCGCCACCGCGCAGCCCTCATCGGCCAGCAGTTTCGCCACCGCGAAGCCGATCCCCTCGCTGCCGCCGGTGACCGCGGCCACCCGTCCCTTTAGACCCAGAACCATTGCCAGTCCCTCGGTTCTACGGCGCCCGGCGATTCCCCCGGGCAGCCTGTGATTGCGGCCAAAGTTCGGGCGCTAGTCGCCCGCCTGCTGGTCGTCGATTCCCAACGAGCCCGACCGCAGATGCACATCGCGCTGCGGGAACGGGATCTCGATGTCGTTCTCGCGGAAGGCTTCGTCGATCGCGAAGTGCAGATCGCTCAGCGTCGTCAGCCGTTTCGCCGGCGTATCGACCCAGGCGAAGATCAAAAAGTTCAGCGCCGAGTCGCCGAACTCAATAAAGAACACCCGGGCTTCGGGCTCCGGCAGGACATCGGCGTGGTTGGTCAGCGCCTCGCGCAAGAGCTTCTCCGCCAGGCGGACATCGGAGCCGTAGGCCACCCCCACCGTGAACCTGATCCGCACGATTCGGTCCGCCAGCGTCCAGTTGTCCACCTGGTTCGAGATCAGCTCCGAATTCGGCACCGTTACCCGGGTGTTGTCGAAGGTCCGCAGCAGCGTCGAGCGCAGCCCGATCTTCTCCACCACTCCGCGCACCGTGTTCACCTCGATGATGTCGCCGTCGGAGATCGGCCTTTCGGTCAGCAGGATCAGACCGGAGACGAAGTTCTCGGCGATCCGCTGCAATCCGAAACCCAGCCCGATACCGACCGCCCCCAGCGGCACCAGCAACACCCCCAGTTCGAGCCCGATTGAAGTCAGGGCGATGTAGAGGCCGACGAAGATGACCAGCCCGCGAATCGTCGAACCGACGATCGAGGCGATGCTGACCGCCACGCCCAGACGATTAACCAGGTACCGGGTCAGCAGTCGCGTCAGCCGCCCGGCGAGGAACAGCGCCACGACGACGATCAAGAGCAACTGGATGATGCCCAGGGCCGTCAGGGGGTTCCCCTGGATCACCGTGATCTGGTAGGTCAACACATCCCAGATCGAGTTGAGGATTTCCACGCGCGCGCCTTTCCGGTTGCCGCTCCCCGCAATGATAGGTACATCCGGGGCCGGCGGCTATCGGCGGCGGCCGCTGCGCCGGGAGCGTCTCCTTCGCCCGTTTGCCGTCGCCAACCGCCCGGGGTACGCTCCGGAGCGCAAAAAGGGCCGCCCGCGCTCGATACCCGGCAAAGCGGGCCGGCCAACAGAGCCCGGAGGGCTGTCACCGTGAGTTTGAATCCGGTCCGCGACAAGCTTCATCGCGGTGAAACATCGGTCGGCGCCTGGCTCAACCTGGGCTCCCCCACCGCCGCCGAGGTCATGGCCGGAGCCGGCTACGACTGGCTCGCCGTCGACGCCGAGCATGGCCAGTGGGACCCCCAGACCATGGCCAACGCCTTCCGCGCCATCGAAGCCCGCGACGCCGTACCCATGGCCCGCGTCTGGTCCCACGACGCCACCGCCATCGGCCGCGTCCTCGATGCCGGCGCGATGGGAATCATCCTCCCCCACCTCAGCACCATCGAACAGGCCGTCGCCGCCGTCGCCGCCATGCGCTATCCCCCGGTCGGCGCAAGATCATCCGGCACCGGCCGCGCCGTGCTCATGGACCCGGCCTACAAGGGCCAGGCCAACGACTCGATCCTGGTCATCCCGCAGTTCGAGGACATGGAAGGCGTCAACAACGCCGAAGCCATCATGGCCCTCGACGGCGTCGACATCGCCTTCATCGGGCCGAACGACCTGGGCCTGTCGATGGGCCTGACCTCCGACCAGATGTGGAAGGACCAGGGTCACCTGGACGCCATCGCCGCCATCCTGGCGGCCGCCCAAAAGGCCGGCAAGCCGGCCGGGGTTCCGGTCGGTAGTGGCGAAGCCGCCCGCGCCGCGATCTCCCAGGGCTTCCAGTTCATCGACGCCGGCAGCGACCTGCGCCAGCTGCAACTGGCGGCCACGGAAAGACTCAAGACCGCCCTCAGCTAGCCTGCGGGCTTCGCGATTTCAGCCGCGGATGGTCACTCGCCGTTGCTTGACATAATGACGGCATCACCAATGCTTGCCCCGGTCAGCGCCTTCGCCGAACCGCCCGGCGCCGCCAGTTCCAGGTAGCCCAGCCCGCCCACAACCGCGATCAGGGCATCAGGCTGCGCGTAGTCCGACCGGATTCCCACCGCCGTGCTCGCGCCGACCCGGAATCGCCACCGTTCCCCGCCCTCAGGCACATCCCCGGCCGCCAGGTTCGTGATCAGATTGCCGAAGCGGTCGATGTGCTCCACCCGCAGCCGCAATTCCCCATCATTGCCCGGCTCCGGCGCCAGATCGCCCAACAACTCGATTTCAGCCAGCGGCGATCCCAGCTGGTCGATATCCAGGCCATGGGCCAGGTGCGCCGCCACCGGCGCGAACAGATCGCGGCCGTGAAAGGTGTCGCTGACGGAGGGCCGCCAGAACTCCGCGCGGTCTAGCTCGTAGGCCGCCCGTTCCCCGGGATCCACCGACTCCCACGCCCGCGACAGCAACCCGTTGTCCGGGCCCACCAGCCGCCGGCTCCCCGCCTGCACCGCCAACGGCCGGCGCGCCGTGCCCACCCCCGGGTCCACCACCGCCACGATCACCGCGTCCTCGGGCAGATGCGGCAAAGAAGCCCCCAGCAGGAACGCCCCCTGCCCGACCCCTTGCGGCTCCAGATCGTGCGACAGATCGAGAATCGCGGTCCCCGGGCAGATCTCCAGGATCGCCGCCTTCATCATCCCCACATAGGGGTCGGCGAGGCCGAAATCCGTCAGCAGGGCGACCACCGGCATGCCGGCCGCGGGGCTCATTCGCCGGCCAATTCGCTCGCGCTCGGGATGCCGTACGCCGATCGCGCGTTCCGCGCTCCCGTCTGGATCGCCGCCGCCACCGCCCGCGCCGCCAGGTCGCCCACCACGTTCAGATCGCTCGCCACCGCCGCCCCGCCCACCGACACCCCGAACAGCGTGTCGCCGTCGCGGGTCGTGTGTGCCGGTTGCACCGCCCGGGCGATCCCGTCGTGGGCCATCTGCGCCACCTTCGTCGCCCCCGTTTTGTCCAGCCGCGCGTTCGTCACCACGCAGCCGATCACCGTGTTCTCGGTCGCCACCCGCGCGGCGAGCGTTCGCAGCACGTCCTCCGGGCGGACCAATCCGCCGCCGTCCCGCTGACCGGCCAGCACCGCGCCGTCCGCGGCGACGACAGAACCCAGCGGGTTCGCCACCACCAGCGCTCCCACCCGCAGATCACCCTCTGCCAGTGTCACCACGCCGATCCCCGTCTTCATCCCCGCCGGGCCCGCCCCCGCCGTCGCCGCGGTTCCAGCGCCGACATTCCCCAGCGCGAAATCCGCCCCGCTCGCCGCCTCCAGCGCCGCCCGCCCGGCCCGTTCATCCGGCCACTCCACCCCGCCCACCCCCAGGTCGTAGATCACCGCCGCCGGCACAATCGGAATCGGCCCCTGCGAGGTCGCGTAGCCCTTCCCGGCTGCGTGCAGTGCCGTCGCCACCCCCGAAGCCGCCGCCAGGCCCAGCGCGCTGCCGCCGG
>CAYYTN010000121.1:0-7767 GCA_964474495.1 uncultured Chloroflexota bacterium | reverse complement strand
GGCGCGGCGGCGGCGGCGGCGGCGGGCGACGCTTTGATCTGGGCCGCGGCCCGCGGCGCGAGTCGGTGCTGGAGCAGTTCGGCTTCAACCTGACCGCCCGGGCCCGCAACGGCGCGCTGGACCCGGTGATCGGCCGCAATATCGAGACCGAGCGGATGGTCGAGATCCTGATGCGCCGCACCAAGAACAACCCGGTGCTGGTGGGCTCGGCCGGCGTCGGCAAGACGGCCGTGGTCGAGGGCCTGGCGCAACGGGTGGCGCGCCGCGAGGTGCCGGCCGCGCTGCGCGATCAACACCTGATCTCGCTGAACATCAGCGCGATGATCGCCGGGACCAAGTACCGCGGCGAGTTCGAGGATCGCGTGAAACGCCTGATCAAAGAGGTCACCGAGGCCGACAACGTGATCCTGTTCGTCGACGAGGTGCACATGATTCTGGGGGCCGGCGGGGCGGTGGGCTCGCTGGACGCCGCCAACCTGCTGAAGCCGGCCCTGGCGCGGGGCCAGCTACGGATGATCGGGGCGACGACGTGGGAGGAATACCGCCGCCACGTCGCCAACGACAAGGCCCTCTACCGCCGCTTCCAGCCAATCCAGATAGAGGAGCCCAGCCCCGAGGACGCCATCGAAATCATGCTGGGCCTGCGCGAGCGTTACGAGGAGTTCCACGGCCTGCCGATCGCCGACGACGCGCTGGCGGCGGCGGTAAAGCTGTCGAAACGATACCTGAGCCAGCGCTTCCTGCCCGACAAGGCGATCGACCTGATGGACGAAGCGCTGGCCCGGGCGAAGGTGTCGCGACTGATGCCGCCGGAGCGGGTGCGGATACTGCGGCGCGAGCTGGAAGACCTGCGCGCCGTGCGCGAGTCGCTGCCCGACAACGCCGAGGCGGCCGACGTGCTGGATATCGCCACCCAGGAGGCGGAGTTGCGCGAGGACCTGCTGCGCGAACGCCGCGACTGGTACGCCGAGCTGGAACGCACCCGCCGGGCCATCAACATCGTCGACATCCAGGAGGTGCTGGCGCAGTGGACCGGAGTGCCGCTGGGCAACGTGAGCGCCGAGGCGGCCGACCGCTACCTGGGCATGGAGCGGGCGCTGGAGAAACGGGTCGTCGGGCAGGACGAGGCGGTGCGCGAGGTGTCGCTTTCGCTGCGCCGGGCCGCCGCCGGCCTCAAGGACACCAACCGGCCCATCGGGGTCTTCCTATTCGTGGGGCCCAGCGGCGTCGGCAAGAGCGAGCTGGCCACCGCCCTGAGCGAGTTCACGGTGGGCTCCGACGACAAGCTGATCCGGGTGGACATGGGCGAGATGACCGACCGCCACAACGTCTCACGGCTGATCGGTTCGCCGCCGGGCTACGTGGGCCACGACGAGGGCGGCCACGTCGCCGAGCGGGTACGCCGCGACCCCTACGGGGTGGTGCTGTTCGACTCGATCGACAAGGCGCACTCGGCGGTACGGACGATCCTGCTGCAGATCATGGAAGAGGGCTTCCTGACCGACGGCGCCGGCCGCAAGGTGGACTTCCGCAATACGATCGTGATCCTGACGATGGGCGCCGGCGCGGCGGCGAGCGGCCAGATCGGCTTCGAGCCGGAATCGGACCACGGCGGCTACTCGCGGGCCACCGAGACGCGGATCATGTCCCAGATCAAGCGCGAGTTGCCGGCCGAGTTCATCAACCGGATCGACCGCCTGATCCTGTTCCGCAAGCTGGAAGAGGCCGACTACCGCGAGATCGGGCGGCGCACGCTGTCGGCCTTCGCCGGGCAGGCCGCCGAGCAGGGGGTCACGGTCAGCTTCGCCGGCGATGTGCTGGAGTATTTCGTGCGGCGGACGGTGGAGCGCGACGACGGGGCGCGGCCGCTGCGGCACATGGTGGAAAGCGAAGTGGAGGATCCGCTGGCGACCAGGATCATCGAGGGCGACCGCGACGAAACCGCCGCCTTTGAAGTGACCCTGGAAGACGGCGCGATCAAGATCGTGGAGATGGATGCCGTTGCGACGGTCGATGATCCGGCTGCTGCTGCTCCCGGCTAGGGACTTCGCGCTCGACCTGGTGTTCCCGCCGCGCTGCGGCGGCTGCGGGGAGATGGGCTGGGGGTTCTGCCCGGAGTGCGCCGAAGAGGTCGTCCCGGCGGCGGTGACCGGCGGCTGGGAGGCCTTCGCGAGCCAGGAAGACGCCCAGATCGTGCTCGACTGGCGCCTGGAAGAACTGGGCATCGAGCGGCTCTGCGCGGCCGGCGAATACCGCGGCGGGCTGCGCAACGCCCTGGTGAAACTCAAATACGGAAACGGCCGCTACCTGGCCCCGTGGCTGGGGCGGCTGCTGGCGCCGCAACTGGTCGATATCGCCCGCGACGGGGCGGCGCTGCTGCCGGTGCCGCTGCACCCGAAACGAAAAAAGGAACGCAGCTACAACCAGAGCCTGCTGCTGGCGCGGGAACTGGCCCGCGAACTCGATGCCGAGGTCCTGGCGGGAGCCCTGGTGCGCCAGAGCAACACTCCGCCGCAGGTGGGGCTGACGGCAACGCAGCGCCGCGCCAACGTACGCGGGGCCTTCGCCGCGGACGCCGCCCGGCTGGCCGGCCGCGACGTGGTGATCGTGGACGACATCGTGACCACCGGGTCCACGGTGATGGCCTGCGCGCGAGCCTGCCGGCGGGCCGGAGCGGCGCGATTGTTCGTGGCGGCGGTGGCCCATGGCTGAGTCGCGGCGCCACGGGCTGCTTGACAAAAAAGCGGCTCGGAGCGCGATAATCGCCCCCGGGTCCGCGGCCGTCGGAACGGCCGGCCCCCCCGAAGAATCACGCATAGGCCGGTTCGGCCATGGAGCAGCAGCCTTGACGATCGCAGCGCCCGCCGCGGCGAAAAGCGACCCGCGCCACCCGGCCGGGAGCCGTCGTTGAAGATATTCGGGCGCCGCGATCGCGAACGCCGCGGGCCGGAGGGCCTGTGGCATACCTGTCGCGAATGCGGCGAGATGGCCTACGAGCGCGAGTTCGAGATGGCCCACAAGGTCTGCCCGAAGTGCGGCTTTCACGAGCGCCTCTCCGCGCCGGAGCGAATCGCGCTGTTGCTGGACGAGCCGGAAGGCTTTGAAGAAATCGCGCCGCACCTGGCGACGACCGACCCGCTGAAGTTCGAGCGCGACGGCCTGGCCTACCCGGAGCACCTGTCGCGCTACCAGCAGTCGTCGGGCCTGATCGAGGCAGTGATCTGCGGGAAGGGCCGCATCGAAGGCGCCGCGATCTGCCTGGCGGTCATCGATTTCCGCTTCCTGGGCGCGTCGATGGGCGCGGTGGTCGGCGAGAAGATCACGCTGACCATCGAGGCGGCCATCGAAGCGCGGCTGCCGCTGGTGATCGTGAACTGCTCCGGCGGCGCGCGGATGCAGGAGGGGATGCTGTCGCTGATGCAGATGGCCAAGACCAGCGCCGCCCTGCGCCGTTTCCACGACGAAGGACTGCTCTACATCTCGGTGATGACCGACCCGACCCTGGCCGGCGTGACCGCCAGTTTTGCCTCGCTGGCCGACGTGATCGTGGCCGAGCCGGGTGCGACGATCGGCTTCACCGGCCGCCGCCTGATCGAACAGATCGTCAAGCAGAAACTGCCCGACGACGCCCAGAGCGCCGAGTTCATGCAGGACCACGGGATGATCGACCTGGTCTCGCCACGCCGGGCGCTGAAGGACCTGCTGGGGCGGTTGCTGGATCTCTACACCGGCGCCGGGGCGCCGACGGAAAGTCCGGCGGAAGCGGCGAAAGCCACGCCGGTAGAGGAATCCCCGGAAGGGCCGGAAGCCGCGCCAAAGATCGACGAGAGCCAGCCGGCCGGAGGACCTTCCTGATGGCTACGCTGGAGTTCGAAGAAGAACTGGTCAAGCTGCGCGAGGACCTGGAGAAGATTCGCGACGACCGCGGATTCAAGGGCGACCGCGAGGCGCGGATCAGCGAACTGGAGTTCGAACTAAAGGCCCGTACCACGCGGGTCTTCGCCGAGTTAACGCCGTGGGACAAGGTGCAACTGGCGCGCCACCCGGACCGACCGCACGCGCTGGATTTCATGGACCTGATCCTGACCGACTTCGTGGAAATGCACGGCGACCGCCATTTCGGCGACGACCCGGCGGTGGTGGGCGGGCCGGCGAAGCTGGCCGGGCGGCGGGTGATGGTGATCGGCCACCAGAAGGGCCGGGACACCCGCGAGAACGTGCGCCGTAATTTCGGCATGGCCAGCCCGGAGGGGTTCCGTAAGGCGCGCCGGTTGATGGTGCAGGCGGAGAAGTTCGGGATGCCGGTGGTGACGCTGCTGGACATCCCCGGGGCCAGCCCGGTTCTGGAAGCCGAAGAGCGCGGCCAGGCCTGGGCGATCGCCGACAACCTGCTGGAAATGGCGGGGCTGCGGGTGCCGATCGTGGTGGTGGTGATCGGCGAGGGCGGCAGCGGCGGGGCGCTGGCGTTGGGCATCGGCGACCGCATCTTGATGCTCGAGCACAGCGTGTATTCGGTGGCGTCGCCGGAGGGCGCGGCCAGCATCGTCTGGCGGGATCACAAGTTCGCGCCGGAGGCCGCCGCCGCGCTGAAACTCACGGCGCCGGATCTCATCGAGCTGGGAATCGTCGACCGGATCGTGCCGGAGCCGCCGGGCGGCGCGCACATCGATTTCGACGCCGCCGCCGAACTCCTCGGCGGGGCGCTGGAAGACGAACTGGCGGCGCTGGCCGGGCGGGACGTGGAGGAACTGGTGGCGGCGCGCCACGAGAAGTTCCGGTCGATGGGCCGAGACGCGGTGGCGCCGGCCTAGACCCGGGGGCGGATTTCGGTACGAGACCGGCGGAGCGGGTGATACGACGGGCTGAGCCCGACTCAGACCAGGACCCGGCCGGCCGATCTCAGATAAGACCCGCTGAAGCGGGTGACGAAGGTCGCTGTGCGACCTAGAAGAAGATTTCGGCGACCTCGTACAGGTCCAGGTCCACCTTGCGATTCGTCCCGACCGCCCTGGTCAGCGGGACTTCAACAATGTCGCGCCCCTGCAGGGCCGGCATGTAGCCCCAGCGCTGGTTGCGGACCATGTTCACGGCGGTCACGCCCAGGCGGGTGGCCAGCACCCGGTCGAAGACCGACGGCGGCCCGCCACGCTGCACGTGACCGAGCACGGTTACGCGGGTCTCCATGCCGGTGCCGTCTTCGATGGCGTTGGCCAGGCGGCGGCCGAGTTCCTTGGAGCTCAGGTCGACGTGGCCGAACTCGTCGCTGCCGGGCACGCGGGCCTCGGCCTCCTCGAGCCCTTCGATGCGGGCGCCCTCGGAGATCACGATGATGCTGAAGTCCTTGCCCTGGTCGCGGCGCATATTGAGACGCTCGAGGATGTCGTCGAGCTGGGCGGCGACCTCGGGGATGATGATGTAGTCGGCGCCGCCGGCGAGCCCGGCGATGGTGGCGACCCAGCCGGCATCGCGGCCCATGACCTCGACGACCATGGCGCGGTGGTGCGAACTGGCGGTGGTGTGCAGGAAGTCCAGCGCCTCGGTGACCCGGGTGACCGCCGAGTCGAAGCCGATGCAGTAGTCGGTGCCCTGCACGTCGTTGTCCATGGTCTTGGGGATACCGACTACGGGGTGGCCGTCGGCGGCCAGTTGATTGGCGACCGAGAGGGTGTCGTCGCCGCCGATGGAGATCAGCGCGTCGAGCCCCGGCTCCTCGAAGATCCCGCGGGCCTTCTCGTAGTTGCCCTTGGATTTGCGGGGATCGGTCCGCGAGGTGCCCAGCATCGTGCCGCCCTGGTTGAGGATGCCGGACACATCGCGGTCGGTCATCTCGAAGTAGTCGCGTTCGAGGATCCCGGCCCAGCCGTTGCGGAAGCCCAGGATCCGCCAGTCGTTGATGATGGATTTGCGGACGACGGCGCGGATCGCGGCGTTGAGACCGGGGCAGTCGCCGCCGCCGGTCAGTATGCCGAGGGTGAAGGTGGGCTGGTCGGATTCGGACATTTGGGTGTTCTCCCTGCGGATCAGGACGGGTGGCCGGTGTGTGACCCGTTACAATCGTGGGCTGGTCCGGCCAGTATAGATTCACCCCATCAACGGCCGGTAAATGTTTGTCGGGATGGGGCCGGCACCCGCTCACCAACCGCAACGAGGAGGCCCGCCGCATGCGCCCGGGATTGACGCTGGCGGCGATTGGCGCGCTGGGCGCGGGCACGCTGGGCCGGGCGTTGCGCGAGGCGCAATCGCTGGTCATCGACAGCGTCCGGGTGCCGCTGGCGACCGAATCGGCGCTGGGCGGATTGACCGTTTTGCACGTGTCCGACCTGCACGCCGAGGGCCCGCACACCTGGTCGGTCGGGGCGCTGCGGCAACTTGAAGAACTGGAGCCCGACCTGGTGCTGGTGACCGGCGATGTGATCACGCAACCGCCGGGCCTGCGGCCGGCGGCGCGGGCCCTGGCCCGGCTGCGCCCGCGGCTGGGGACGTTCGTCACCCTGGGCAATCACGACCACTACCACGGCACCCTCTGGCAGCGGATATCCGGCAAGATCGGCCGGTTCTCCCACCCGGAAACGGTGCTGGCGGCGTTCGCGGCCGAGGGGTTGAACACGCTGCGCAACTCGAGTTATCGCCTGGAAACCGGGTCCGGCCCGCTGCAACTGGTGGGGACCGACGACCCCTATTTCGGGATGGCCGACCTGGACCTCGCCTACGCCGAAGTCGACCCGGCGGAGCCGGTGCTGCTGCTGGCGCATTCGCCCGACGCCGCCCGGCTGGTGGGCGGGCGGCGCTGCGACCTGATGCTGGCGGGCCACACCCACGGCGGGCAGATCCTGGCCCCCGGCGGCCTCATCCGGGGGATGACCAACACCCTGTCGCGGCTGCCGGCCACCTATGGCCTGATGATCCTTGAAGGCGTGCCGACCCACGTGAGCGCCGGGGTCGGTACGGCAAACCTGCCCATCCGATTCAACTGCCCGCCACGGGCGACGCTGCTGGAGTTCGTTGGCCCGGCGGGAACGCCGGAGGTATCCGCTTGATCCGGCCGGTGGGGATCGAAACCGAATACGGGCTGAATTGCGAGGGGTTCAGCGAGGAGATCGATTTCGGCTACGAGGCGTCGATGCTGGTGCGGGCGGCGGCGGTCGAGGGCGCATTTCGCGGCTGGGACTACAGCCGTGAGGACCCGTACTGGGACCTGCGCGGAATCCGCGCCGAACGCCTCGAGCGCGACCCCCACGACCTGCGCGACTCCACCTCGAAGAGCTCGAAGATGTCGGCCGAGGAACTGCTGGCCAACACGGTGCTGCCCAGCGGGGCGCGCTACTACAACGCCCACAACCACCCGGAGTTCTGCACCGAGGTCTGTGTCTCGTTGAAAGACCTGGTGGCCCAGGACAAGGCCGGCGAGCGCCTGCTGCTGGCGTGCCAGCGGGCGCGCAACGAGTCGGCGGCCGACGGCAAGGTGCTGGTGGTGAAGAACAACACCGACTACCACGGGCGCTCCTACGGCACCCACGAGAACTACCTGGTACCGCGGGCGGTGCCCTTCCAGGCGCTGGTCGACGGGATGATCCCGTACCTGGTCGCCCGGCAGGTGCTGGTGGGAGCGGGGAAGGTGGGTTGCGAGGGCAAGGTGGCCGGCGAGGCCGAGTTCCAGCTCAGCCAGCGGGGCGACTTCTTCGAGGAGAAGGTCGGCATCAACACCACCGCCCGACGGCCGATCTTCAACACCCGCGACGAGCCGCATGCCGCCAAGAACCGGTACCG
>CAYYTN010000120.1:7546-7833 GCA_964474495.1 uncultured Chloroflexota bacterium | reverse complement strand
CCGCCCGGTACTGCGGCAGGCCGTCGTCGCAGTAGCGGTGATTCTCCGCGTCGCGCCCGGCCGCCGCCAGCCGGTCCGTAACGGCCTCCGGGGTCGGCAGGTCCGGGTCGCCGATGCCCAGGCTGATCACGTCCACGCCCTCGGCGATCTTCGCGTCACGGACCTCGTTGAGCCGCGCGAACAGGTAGGCGGGCAATTGCTCGATGCGTTCCGCGGGTTTGAATTCCATGGGTGTGCGTGGTCTGCCTTCCGGGTGGGTGGGGGCGGTCAGAAACGGGTTCAGCGGG
>CAYYTN010000120.1:0-7536 GCA_964474495.1 uncultured Chloroflexota bacterium | reverse complement strand
TCGTATACGGTCGCGGCCGGTCCGGTCATCACCAGCTCCTGCCCCTCACCGGGCCAATCGAAGCGGAGTTCGCCGCCGTCCACCGTCATCCGCACCGCACCCGGGTCGACCCGACCGGTCCGGATTGCGGCCGCCGCCGTCGCCGCCGCGCCACTCCCGCAGGCCAGCGTGATCCCCGCGCCCCGCTCCCACACCCGCATTCGCAATTGCCCGGCTCCGACCACCTCACAAATCTCGAAATTGACCCGCTCCGGGAACGCCGGGTGGTGTTCCATCAAGGGGCCGATGCGCTCCAGGTCCACCGCTTCAACCGCCTCCACGAACGCAACCGCGTGCGGATTCCCCATCGAGACCGCCGTCACCGCGAATTCCGTCTCGTCCACCGTTAGCGCGTGGTCCAGCACCGCCGCGCCGGGCAGATCCACCGGAATTCGCGCCGGATCGAACTCCGGCACGCCCATGCCGGCCGCCACGACGAAGTTCTCCGCCGAATCATCCTCGACCCGCACCCAGCGCCGCCCGCCGTCGGTGACAACCTGCACCTGCTCCCGGCCGATATCACCGGCCTCGTAGAGCAGTTTCGCGAAACAGCGAATGCCGTTGCCGCACATCTCCGCCCGCGAGCCGTCGGGGTTGTACATCACCATCTGGTAGCCCAGGTCCCCGGTCTCACGGATCAGGACCAGGCCGTCGGCGCCGGCGCCCAAATGGCGATCGCAAACGGCGACCGCCAGGGCCGGCCAATCGCGGCCGGCCTCGGCGCGGTCGTCGACCAGCGCGAAGTCGTTGCCGGTCCCGTGCATTTTCGTGAAGCGCAAATTCAATTCCCAGTTCAGGCGGACTCGGTAAGGAAATCTTCGACCGCCACGGCTAGTTCGTTACCAAGATTATCGCCCACTTCGAACCACTGCACCGATTCTCGATTGCGAAACCAGGTCATCTGCCGGCGGGCGTACTGGCGGGAGGCAATTGTCGTGGCGTCGACGGCCTCCTCCGCGCTCAGTCCACCGAACAGGTGCGCCAGCCCCTCCGCGTAGCCGATCGAACGATCCAGAACCGAGCCGCGCCCGTACCCCCGGGCCAGCAATCGCCGTATCTCGTCCCGCAGCCCGCCGGCGAACATCGCCCGGGCGCGGCCGGCGATCCGTTCCGCCAGCGCGTCGCGCTCTATACTCAGGCCCAGCACCAGCGGCCGCCACGGCACCGGTTGCGTGGTTTCAATCTCCCGAATCGAGCGTCCCGTGGCTGTTTTCACCTCGATGGCCCGCATCAGTCGCCGCGGGTTTCCGAGATCGATGTCCGCCGCCGCGATCGGGTCCACCGCGCGCAGGCGCTCGGCCAGCGCCGCCACGCCATGCTCTTCGAGAAGCCGGTCCAGTTCCGCGCGCAGCGCCGGGTCCGGCGCCACCGCCGCCGGCAGGAACCCCCGCGTCAACGCCGCCACGTAATGCCCGGTGCCCCCGGCCACGATTGGCAGCCGCCCGCGCGCGCGAATCGCGGCGATCGCCGCCCCGGCGTCGCCGGCGAACTCGTGCACCGAGTACGCCTGGTCCGGATCGCGGATGTCCAACAGATGGTGCGCCACGGCGGCGCGGTCAACCGCTCCAACCTTGGCGGTGCCGATGTCCATCCCGCGATAGACCTGCCGCGAGTCGGCCGAGACGACCTCGCCGTCGAAGCGCCGCGCCAGGGCTATCGCCGCCGCCGACTTGCCGGTTCCGGTCGGTCCCACGACGCAGATCAGCGGAGGGAGTCCGCCGCCGTCAGTCATCGCGCCGCCCGGACCTCAATCACAGATTCCGTCTCTATACTTATGTAAAGTCCCGGCCGGGTCTGCCCGGCCCATTCGTCCCGGTTGGCCGCCCGAATTGCGCTACCGCCATCGCGGCATCTATGCTGCGTTCGACCGTTGAAACCAACCGGGATGGCTGCAAGATAGCGCAACTCGCCGACACCGCAATTGGAGACTTTGTCGAGGCCCTGGGGTCCAACGAACCGGCCCCCGGCGGTGGCGCCGCGGCCGGTGTGGCGCTGGCCCTGGGCGCGGCGATGATCCAGATGGCCGGCGGCTACTCCATCGGCAAGAAGAAGTACGTCGCCGTCGAGGCCGACCTGGTCGCCATCGTCGCCCGTTGCGAAGCCATCGCCGCGCGCGCTGTCGACCTGGCCGCCGAGGACGCCACCGCCTACGCCGGCTTCGCCGCCGCCATGAAGCTGCCGCGCAAGTCCCCCGAAGAGAAGACCGCCCGACGGGCCGCCCTCGCCGAAGCCGCCCGCGCCGCCACCGTCGTCCCGCTGGAACTCGCCGAACTCTGCGCCGAGGTTGTCGCGCTGGGCGATCAGACCTGCCGCATCGGCAACCCCAACCTGGTCGGTGACGCCGCCGGTGGGGGTTCGCTGGCCCGCGGCGCCCTGCGCATCTGCCAGCTCAACATCGCCGCCAACGTCGGGATAATCGTCGACGACGCCTTCGTCGCCGACACCGAATCGCGCCTCGCAGCCGCCGCGAAGGCGCTGCGCCAGGCCGACAGCACCGTCGACCGGCACCTCTGAGCCACCGGAAGCGATAGCGACTTGTACATGCCCGAACCGATCATGCTCAAGGGCGCCGCGGTCGCCAAAGACCTGCGCCGGCATCTGAAGGCCGAATTCGCCGCCCGGACTGAGGCGGTCGGCATGCGCATCGTCCAGATGGGCGCCGACCCGGCCGCCGCCGGCTATACGCGCAGCATCGTGCGCACCTTCAAGCGGGTCGGACTCGAAGCCGTTGTTGTGGAGTTGCCTGACGCCATCCCCGGGCCGGACCTCGAAGCAACGCTACAGAGCCTCAACGAAGACCCCACCATCCACGGCGTCGTCGTGCCCACTCCCTATCCGGCGCAGATACCCGATGACCTCGTCTCCGGCACCCTCTCGCCGGCCAAGGACGTCGACTGCATCACTCCGGCCCGCCTCGGCGCGCTCTTCGCCGGGTCCAGCACCTTCGCTCCGGCCACCGCCGCGGCCGTCATGCGCCTGCTGGAACACTACGAGATCCCCATCGAAGGCAAGCGCGCCGTCGTCCTCGGCCGCAGCAACACCGTCGGCAAGCCGCTGGCCATGCTGCTCCTGCAGCGCCACGCCACCGTCACCCTGCTGCACTCGCGGACCCAGGAACTTGAGGAGGAGACTCGCCGCGCCGAGATCCTCGCCGTCGCCATGGGCCGGCCACGTTTCGTCGGCTACAAGCACGTCGGCCGCCGCGTGGTCGTCGTTGATGTCGGCACCAACTACGTCGGCGACGACCTGATCGGCGACGTGGATTACGACTCGGTCATGTCCTCGACCGCCGCCATCACCCCGGTGCCCGGCGGCGTCGGCCCGCTCACCAACACGATCCTCGCCGCCAACCTCGCCCAACTGGTCCGCGAGGCCGACGCCGGCTAGGTCCGCCCGAACTGCCGATCCAGCATCTCGCGGGTGAACTTCAGAATCGTCGGCCTTCCGTGCGGACAGATCCGGCCCAGATCGCAGCGCGCCAGTTCGTCCAGCAGCGCCTGCATCTCCAGGATCGACAGCCGGTCGCCGGCGCGGATCGAGCTATGGCAGGCCACCGACCAGCGCAGCCGCTCGGCCATCCCCGCCCGGCTCACCTCTACCTCCAGCATCTCGGCCACGATCTCCGCGAACAGCGCCTGCGGGTCGCGGTCCGCGCCCACCACCGGCACCGCCCGAATCAGCCAGGTGTTGTCCCCGAAATGCTCGATGTCGAAGCCCAGTTCGCCCAGCCGCTCCAGGTTATCGGCCACCCACGCCGAGGCGTCACTGGCCAGGTCCGCCGTCAGCGGCGCCAGCAGCGGCTGGCGGTCCGGGGCCGCGTCCTGCTCCAGTAGCCGCTCGTAGGTCACCCGCTCGTGGGCCGCGTGCTGGTCCACCAGGTACAGGCCCTCCGGCCCCGTCGCGACGACGTAGGTCGAGTCGATCTGGCCCAGCGGGCGGATCGTCGGCGATCGCAGCCCGGTCGCCGGCTCGATCGGGTCGTCCGCCGGCATCCCGCCCGACGCGCCGCCTGCGGCCGCGCCACGGTCCGGCGAGAACCCATCGTGTCGCGGCTGCGCCGGCATCCGCGACGGCACGAAAAACGAATCCACCAGCGCCTCCGGGCCGGGTTCGACCGCCACGTAGTCGCCGCGCTCGATCAACGTCCGCCGGATCGCCTTCGAAACCCGGCTGAAGATCAGCCCGTCCTCGCGAAAACGAATCTCGGTCTTGGTCGGGTGAATATTCACATCGACGCTGTCCGGCGGGACGGTCAGGTGCACGACGGCGATCGGGTGCCGGCCCGAGGGCATCATCCCGCGATAGGCCTCGGTCAGCGCCCCCAGCAACGTCCGGTTGGTTACCCAGCGCCGGTTGACGAAGAACGAAATGTGCCGCCGGTTCGGCCGGTCCTTGCCCGGCTGGCCGATGAACCCGTGGATGCCCTGGAACTCATCCGGCGGGATCTCGATCGTGTCGTCGATCAGCCGCGCGTCGTAGACCCCCACCAGCGCATCGCGCAGACTGCCGCGCCCCGTTGTCTGAAACGATACCCGGTCGTCCGAAGTCAGTGTGAAACGCACGTGCGGATGACCCAGCGCCAGGTGCTGGGTGATGTTCATGACCCAGAACAGCTCCGTCCGCTCCGACTTCAGGAACTCCAGCCGCACCGGGAAGTTGGCGAACAGCCGCGACACCGTCACCTCGGTGCCGCCGGGTCCGCCGTGCGGGTCGTCCTGCAGGGTCTCATTGCCGTGTTGCACGATCACCCGGCCGGTTTCACCCGGTCCGCTGGAACTGGCGATCGACAATTCGGCGACCGCCGCGATACTGGCCAGCGCCTCGCCCCGAAATCCCAGTGTCCGCACGTTCAGCAGGTCGTTTTCGACGCGCAGCTTGCTGGTGGCGTGCGGCGAGAACGCCAGCGGCAGTTCCGCCGGGTCGATGCCCGCGCCGTTGTCGACCACCCGGATCAACTCCCGCCCGCCGGCGCGGATCGCAATCCGGATATCCGTCGCGCCGGCGTCCAGGCTGTTCTCCACCAATTCCTTGACCACCGACGCCGGCCGCTCGATCACTTCCCCGGCGGCGATTTTGCCGCGCACATCGTCGGGCAGCTGCCGAATCTCGCTCATTCGTCCAGCATCCGGCGCCACTCGTAGAGCTTGTTCAGCGCGGTCAGCGGCGACGTGCCCTCAAGCTCCAGCTTTTCGAGTTCATCCAGCAGGGGATGGCGCTCCGGCGGCAGCAGTGACATCTGCGCCCGATTCGGCGCGCCCGACTCCGCCTCCAGCGCCGCCAGGATCTCCTCCGCCCGTCGCGTCACCGCGTCCGGCAGACCCGCCAGCCGGCCCACGTAGATGCCGTAGCTGCGATCCGAGCCGCCGGGGGTGATCCGGCGCAGGAAGACCACATTGCCGTTCTGTTCCGAAACCGCCACGTTGAAGTTGCGTACGCGCGGGTAGCGTTCGGCCAGCGCCGTCAATTCGTGATAGTGGGTCGCGAAGATCGTCTTCGCCCGCAATCGTGGGTGGTTGTGCAGGTATTCGATCACCGCCTGGGCGATCGAGACGCCGTCGTAGGTACTGGTCCCGCGGCCGATCTCGTCCAGCACGATCAGGCTGTTTTCGGTGGCCCGCGACAGGATCGCCGCCACCTCCGACATCTCCACCATGAAAGTGCTCATCCCGCCGGCCAGGTCGTCGCGGGCGCCCACGCGGGTGAAGATGCGGTCGAACACCGGCAGCCGGGCCGCCGTCGCCGGTACGAAGCCGCCGATCTGCGCCATCAGCGAGATCAGGGCCACCTGGCGCAGGAAGGTCGACTTCCCGGCCATGTTCGGCCCGGTCAGGATCATGATCTGGCCGTGGTCGCCGCCCAGGCGGCAGTCATTGGGCACAAAGCGCTCGCCGCCGGCCGCCTCCACCACCGGATGCCGCCCGCCCTCGATGTCCAGGATGCCGTCATCCACGAACTCCGGCCGCACATACCCCTGCGCGGCCGCCAGTTCCGCTCCCGCCAGGGCCACGTCCAGCCGCGCCACCGCCCCCGCCGCCGCCAGCAGCGCATCGACATGCTCGCCCAGGCTCGCCACCACCGCCGTGTAGAGCGATTGCTCCAACTCCCCGGCGCGATCCTGCGCCGTCAGCACCTCGACCTCGTGTTCCTTGAGTTCCGGGGTCACGTAGCGCTGCGAGTTGGTCAGCGACTGCCGCGGCTCAAACCAGTCCGGCGCCCCATCCAGGTACCGCCGGCTGACCTCCACGTAGTAGCCGAATACCCGGTTGTAGCCGATCTTCAAGGCTTTGATGCCGGTTTCCTCGCGCAGGCGTTCCTCGTAGGTCGCCAGCCAGGCCCGGGCGTTGGTGGCGGTGTCGTAGAGCTCATCCAGCCGCTCGTCATAGCCCGCGCGGATTATGCGGTCGCCGTCGGGTTCCAGTGCGCGCTCGAGGAACGCCGCCACTTCCGCGCACGGATCCGGCGCGGCCAGATGCGACCCCTCCAGCTCCGGCGCCGCCGTCAGCGTTTCGGCCAGCGTCGCCACCCGCCCCAGCATCCGCCCCAGCCCCAGCAAATCCTGGGAGCGGACACTCTCCCGCCGGATGCGGATTACCGTCCGCTCCAGGTCGCCGATCGCCCGCAGTTCATCGCCCAGGTCGGAGCGCAGCTTGGCGTCCGCCAGCAGCCATTCCACCCCGTCCAGGCGCCGCTCGATGGCCCGCACGTCCAGCAACGGCAGCCCGATCCGGGCGCGCAGCAACCGCGATCCCATCGGTGTCCGCGTCTTGTCAATTATGTCAAGCAGGCAGGCCGCCGCGTCGCCGTCGGCCGAGCGATCGATATCCAGGTTCCGCCAGGTGAAGTCATCGATCTCCATGAATTCGCCCACCGGGTGGGCGTGGATCGCGGTCAGCACGTGCAGGGCCTGGCTCTGGTTGGCTTCGACATAGGCCACCAGCGTCGCCGCCGCGCTCGTCGCCGCCGCGTCCAGCCCGGCCGGTCCGCCGTCGGTGCCGACGGTTCGATCCAGGATGGCGGTCGCCGCCCCGCCGGCCGGCACCCAGCCGTCCGCCGCCGACACATGCGCTCCGCCGCCCGACAGCGCCCCCAGCAGCGCGTCCGGCACCAGCACCTCCGCCGCGTCCAGCCGCGCCAGTTCGCGACCCAGCCGTGCCTCCCGATCTGCCCCGTCGAAAGACGCCGCCGCGAACTCCCCGGTCGTGATATCGGCGAACGCCAGCCCCAGCCGGTCCTCGGTCGCCACCACCGCCGCCAGGTAGTTGTTGCGCTCCGGGCGCAGCATCCCGTCCTCGACCTTGGTGCCCGGGGTGATCACCTGCGTGACCGCGCGTTCCACGAGCCCGCTGCCCGGCTCGCCCACCTGGTCACAGATCGCCACCTTATGCCCGGCGTCCAGCAGCCGCGCCGCGTAGGTCTCGGCCGCGTGATAGGGCACCCCGCACATCGAAACCCTGGTTCCCTTGCCCATCTCCCGCCCCGTCAGCACGATCTGCAGGA
>CAYYTN010000119.1:6424-7851 GCA_964474495.1 uncultured Chloroflexota bacterium | reverse complement strand
GCGGGCGGGGCCGGCGACGCTTCGCCGTTCTAGCGATGCTGCTCGGCGACCTGCTGCGCGATCTCAAGGATGTGATCCGCCACGGTGGCGACCCCGAGATCACCGGCGTCAATTTCGACTCGCGGGCCGTGCGGCCGGGCGATCTCTTCGTGGCGGTCAGCGGGGCCGACCGCGATGGGCACGGGTTCGCGGCGGCGGCGGTGGAGGGTGGGGCGGTGGCGCTGCTGGTCGAGCGCCTGCTGCCGGAACTGGAAGCGGTGGCGCAGGTGGTGGTGCCCGACTCGCGCCGGGCGATGGCGGCGGTGGCCAGGCGCTTTCACGACTTCCCGGACCAGCGACTGGGCCTGATCGGGGTCACCGGCACCGACGGCAAGACGACGACGGCGGCGCTGATCACACGAATTCTCGATATCGCCGGGCTCGCGCCGGGGCTCATCTCGACGGTGGACCATCGCGTCGGCGGAACCGAGTCGGCCAACCCCGAGCACCAGACCACGCTGTCCTCGCTGGAGTCGCAGCGCCTGCTGGCGGCGATGCGGGACGCCGGCAATCAGTGGGCAGTGCTGGAGACTTCCTCGCACGGCCTGGCCCACGGGCGGGTGGCCGGTTTCGCGTTCGATGTGGCGGCGTTCACGCGGATCACCCGCGAGCACCTGGACTACCACGGCACGGTCGAAGCGTACGTGGCGGCGAAGGCCGGTCTGCTGGACCTGGTGGCGGCGAGCCCCGGGGAGCGGCGGAAGTGGGTGGTGCTGCCGGCGGCTGATGACAATTTGGCCTACCTGCGCGAACGGGCCGGCGCACTGCCGGTGCTGACCTACGGCACGGAGGCGGGCGCGGATGTGCGGGCCTTCGACACGGCGGCGTCGATGGACGGCATCCGGTTCCGCGCCGAGACGCCCTGGGGAACGACCGGCTTCGAGTTGCCGCTGGTCGGGGAGTTCAACCTCGAAAACTGCCTGGCGGCGATCGCGGTGGCCGGGGCGCTGGGGGTGTCGCTGGGCGATTGCGCCCGGGGGCTGGCGGCGTTCGAAGGCGTGACCGGGCGGATGCAGGTGGTCGATTGCGGGCAGCCGTTTACGGTGATCGTCGACTACGCGCATACGGCCGAGGCGCTGGCCGAGGTGCTGCGGCTGTTGGGTGAGTATTCCGCGGGCGAAGTATCGGTCGTGTTCGGCAGTGCCGGGGAGCGCGACCGGGACAAGCGGCCGGCGATGGGCGCGGTGGCGGCCCGGCTGGCGGCGTATTTCGTGATCGCCGACGAGGACCCGCGCGGCGAGAGCCGCGACGCGATCGCGGCGGACATCCGCGCCGGGGCGCTCGCCGAACGGCTCGAATCCCCGCACGCCATCATCCACGACCGCCGCGAGGCCATCCGTCACGCGCTGGCCCGGGCGCGCCCCGGCGATACCGTCCTGCTGGCGGGC
>CAYYTN010000119.1:0-6414 GCA_964474495.1 uncultured Chloroflexota bacterium | reverse complement strand
ATCATCGGGCCGTCGGGCGCGACCGACTGGGACGAGACCGCGGTGGCGCGCCAGACCCTGTCCAGTCTCGGATACCCGTCGTTCGACGCCGCCGATGGCGACTAACGGCGACCGCGCGCGGCTGACCCTGGACACGCTGGAAATCCCGGCGCCCGGCCCGCCGCCGCCGGTGCTGCTGGTGCTGAGCGGACTGCCGGCCAGCGGCAAGTCGACGCTGGCGGCGGGGCTGGCGGCGCGGCATCCGTTTTGCGTCGTCGCGACCGATCCGATCCGCAAGACGCTGTTTCCGCGGCGGACCTACTCCGCCGAAGAAAGCGCCGCCACCCACGGGGTCGCGTACGCGGTGCTCCGGCATCTCCTGGATTTGAATGTCTGGTGCGTATTTGACGGGACCAACCTGCGACGTCGCCACCGGGAGGCGGCGCTGGCGCTGGGGGCGGCCGCCGGCGCGCGGGCCGTCGGCCTGCAACTGGCGGTTTCGACGGAGCTGGTTCGCGAGCGGCTGCGCGAATCGACGGCCGAGCGCGCCGGCTCGGAAGCCGGGATGGCGGTCTACGACCTGTTGCTGGGCGAGTACGAGCCCGAGCCCGACGGTTCCGCGGGCGTCATTGCACCCGGCACCGATCCGGTGGCCGCGATCCGCCTGGCCGTAAAGATCGCCGGCCTGGCCGGCGAGCGGGGCTAGCCCCGGCCGGCCACCGACGAGGAGCAGCTGCCCTCTTCGATGTCGTCTTCGCCGGACATCTTGAAGGACTGGCCGCAGGAGCAGGAGGCCTCGGCGCGGGGGTTGCTGACCGAGAAGCCGGCGCCCATCAGGCCGTCCTGGAAGTCGATGACGCAGCCGTCGTAGAGCGGCAGGGTGTTGGTGTCCAGGTACAGGGTGATGCCGAGGGATTCGCCGACGATGTCGGTGTCGGCGGGCCGCTGCGCGATGCCCAGCTGGTACTCCCAGCCGCCACAGCCGCCCGGGGCCACGCCGACCTTGAGGGCGGGATCGTCGTAGTCCTTCTGCCCGGTGATCTGGTGGAACGCCGCGGCGGCGGCCTCGGTCAGGGTGACGTCGGCGGTGGTCGGGGTGGTGTCCAAGGGGTCTCCTGTGTTCCGGGGCGACCTTGCTGATTGGCCGCGCAACGGGTTCGACGGACGATTCTACGACCGCTCGGGCGGTTGCGCCAAGACTCTGCGGGTCAGAGATTGGGGATTCGGTCGAGAATACATTGAGTAACCATCCCCGATTTCGGGCGTTTCAATCTAGGATGGTAGTAGAGGTGGACACAAGAAAGGGAGGACGGAAGCGCCCTGGCCGCGGCTGGTGCGCGCTTTCGACGACCATCATGCGCTATCCGGGAGGACGTTGGCCGCTCCCCGCGGCCCTGTTGCTGGCGATCGGCCTGGTACTGGCCGCCTGCGGTTCCGACACGCCCGCGGAGGCCGATCTGATCCCGACGACGGCCGCGTCCCCGGCGGCTTCCGAGCAGCTTCCAGCACCCCCGACGGCGACCCCGGCGACGGCGTCGCCACCGACCGGCGATACCGCGCCAACGACGCCGCCGCTGATCGCCACGCCGCCGCCCGAGGCCCCCGATGCGCCGCCGACGGCGACGCCGCGCCCGGCCAAGCCGAAGCCGACACCCTCGCCGAACCGCGATCTTGGCTATACCGACCGGGTGACGATGACCCGCGCGGTGGATTCGCGCCAGCGCCCGACCGACCCGGCGGTGGTGTTCGGCGAGGACGAGCGGGTCTATGTGTCAGTGGAGTTTCTCGGGGTACGCAGCAGCGCGGTCCTGGGGGTTCGCTGGCTGCGCGGTTCGACTGAATCATTCGTCTATGAGATGGAGCCCACCGAAGCGTTCTCCCGCGGCTTCTTCGCGTTCTTCTTCGATCCGGGTGGAACCGGGAGCGCGGGGCCGTATGGGGTCGAGATCTTGATCAACGGCGAGGTGGTGGCGACGGCGAGTTTCGAAGTCCGCGCCGGCGGCGGCGGTGGCGGTCCGGCGGGCTGAGGTTCCGCGCCGGATCTAGCGCCGGCGATCCGAACGGCCAGAACTACGCGGCTGGCTCAACCGCGGCGGCCGCGCTCCACCCGTCGGCGCCAACCATCGCGGCCCGACCTCACCTGACCACGTAGGTGCTCGACATCCGATCGTGCATCCCGCGGTGTTCCGAGGAAAAGGCGATCATCAGCAGGTTGATGAATCCGACGAACGGTATGACCGACACGATTGCCAGCGAAAGCTCGCGTCCCCAGACCTGCCCCGCGGAAGCCTCCCGGTCGTGCCAGTCGACCACCCGCATCCCCAGCATCGCCTTCCCGGGAGTTGCCCGCCACATCGAGGTGGACCCGATCCGGTAGGAAAAGTACAGGGGATAGCCGATCAGCAAACCTGAGGGAAGGTCCCCGTCTCCAGCAAGGTACAAGAGCATGAAGAGCACGAAACTGATCGCAAAGGTCCAGGCCGCCGCAAGGATGCTGTCGACGATCCCGGCGCCCAGCCGGGCCCAGCCCGAGGCGGCCGCGGACCCAAACACCGGCACGTAGGCGCCCGGCGGAGTCGGGGCCAACCCGGTGCCCGCGGTGTTGCCCTGCCCGCGATAGCCTCCGCCGCCCCCGAAAGGCGCGCGACGCGAACCCACTTCGGGGCCCGGCGGTTGTGGCGCCACTCCGGGAACCGGCGGCGGTCCGGACAGCGCCGGATCGGGAACGATGCGCGATGGCAGTTGATGGCTCAGGCTGGCGGTGCTCGGCGCCGGGGGCGCCGGCGGGGTGACCGACCGGGGAGGCGGCGCGGTCGCCGGATCGGGGCTGCTGCGGAATGGCCCCGGGCGGGCGCCGCCCGCGGGTTGCGGCTCCGGGCCTGCCGCGGGGTACCACAGGAATGGCAGAACTCGGCGCCCTCTATCAGTGTCACGCCACATTCAGCGCACGATTCCGGGCTGCCCACCGGATGGCCGCAGACGTGGCAGAACTCGGCCCCGCCCACCAACGCCGCATCGCACTGAACGCAGCGATTGGGTGGCGGTTGCGGCGGGCTGCTCCGGGGCCGGGGCGCGCCGGTCGGGCCGCGGCTCCGGGCCGATCGGCTGACGCGGCCCCCTGGCGCCAGGTAGCCTCCGCAGGAAAAGCAGGTCGAAACGCTGTCGGGATTGCTCGCCGAGCATCGCGGACAGGTCTTCAATGCACCCCCTGCTGGTTCCTGAGTGTTCACGATAGCGCACGGGCCCCGGGACGATCCTTTGCAGGCCGGGCTCGGCGGAGGTTGAATTGTGAATTCAGGGGCCGGCGATGCGCGGCCGCCGACGGATGCCGATCCGAACTCCGATTCGCGCCCATTGTTGGTTCAGGGCGTGTGCAACGGTGTAAAATCGGGGACCGTCGCTGGTGATAGCTGCAGGCATTGGGAGTGAGGACGAGATGGGCATTCGCATAGGGCCGGGTCCGGCGACCCAGCTGATTCCCCCCGAGCGCGACGACCAACCGAACGAAATCGATCGCGGCCGACGGGCCGACGCGCCCCCGCCGGCCGACGACGGGGATACCGGTCCGGGCGTGGCCGCGCCGCCGCCCGCTGAGAACGCCGCCGCCGGCCAGGCCGCGCAGGTGATCATCAGCACTCAGGCCCGCGAACTGGCCGCGGCCGCGCCGGCTGCCGAGCCGCCCGCGCCACCGCCAGAGCCGGTCGAGGCCGCCGCTCCGGCCGAGCCGCCGCCCCGGCCACCCCCGGAAGAAGAGGAGCAGGGCGCGGGGCTCGACCTGACCGCCTAGCCCGCCCCGCCTTCGCGATCGTTCGAAATAGCGGCGCCGAGCCCCCGGTTCCGGGCGTTGCAGCTCGTTGACCCGGGTCCGTCGAAACACTCTCCCTACCCGCGGCCGCCCGGCGCACCGCACGGGCGGCGACTCTCGCCCCGGGCGGCTTGTCGATTTCGCGAGTGACCCGACGGCTGGTTCAGTCCTAGAATCGTGGCGCAAGCAGCGTCGCATCGGGGGGGACATGAAGATTCAATCGGTGCCATCGGGAATCCGCATCGCGCGTCCGGGCGAGGCCGAACTGAAGCCCTGGCCCGGTGACGCCCGCACGAATGTGTCCGGTGATCCGGAGACGTCTGGCGAGTTCCTGTGGCGATCCGCCGACGGCCGTAGCGCCAGCGGGGTCTGGGAAGTCACCCCGGGGGTCTTCGATACCACCTACCCCTGGGACGAGACCTTCTACTTGCTGGAGGGCGAGGTCACGCTGACCGACCAGGACGGCGAAGCCCTGACGGTCAGCGCGGGGCACCAGGTGTTCGTGCCGATCGGGTCGGTGGTGCGCTGGGACGTGAAGGAGAAGGTCCGCAAAGTCTTCCACATCCGCGCCGACGAGCCCCTTGGCGGGGCCGGGTGATCGACCAACCGGACTCCGGCCGGCCGGCGACGGCGACGGCCGCGCGCCACTGGCGGACGCCGCTGATCGTCCTGATCGGGGGCTGTGCGATCTCGCTGCTGGGGCTGGGCGCGCGGTCGATCTTCGGTCTGTTCCTGGAGCCGATGACGGTGGCCCGCGATTGGAGCCGCGAGTCGTTCGCGCTGGCGCTGGCGATCCAGAATCTGCTGTGGGGGATGGCGATGCCGTTCGCCGGGGCGCTGGCGGACCGGTTCGGCCCGGTGCGGGTGCTGTCGATCGGCGCGCTGGTGACGATGGCGGGAATCTGGGGGATGGCCGGGGCGGAGTCGAGGACGATGCTCTACCTGACGGCGGGGCTGCTGACGGGCGTCGGCGGCGCGCTGACGGCGTTTTCGCTGGCGGTGGCGGCGATGCTGCGGGTGGTCGGCGAGGCGCGGCGCTCGCTGGTGCTCGGGCTGGGCATGGCGTTCGGTTCGCTGGGGATGGTCACGTTCTCGCCGGTGGCGCAGGCGCTGATCGACAGTCTTGGCTGGCACGACGCGCTGGTGGTTGTCTCGTTCACCTCGCTGATCATCATCCCGCTGGCCTTTCTGTTGCCCAACAATCCGGAAGTGTCCACCACCGACCACGAGACCCAACGCCTGGGCGAGGCCCTGCGCGAGGCCGCCCGCCGCCGCGGTTACCTGCTGCTGACGAGCGGGTTCTTCGTGTGCGGGTTCCACGTAACGTTCATCAACGTGCACTTCCCGGCCTACATCACCGGATTTCAGCTGGACCCGGCGGTCGGGGCGTGGGCGCTGGCGCTGATCGGCCTGTTCAATATCGGCGGCTCGCTGATGTCGGGGGTGGCCGGCCAGCGCTGGCCGAAGAAGACCGGGCTCAGCTTTATCTACACGAGCCGGGCGATCGCGATCCTGGCGTTGCTACTGCTGCCCAAGACGGAGCTGACGATGTACGCGTTCGCGGCGGCGATGGGGCTGTTGTGGCTCTCGACGGTGCCGCTGACCACGGGGATTGTGGTCTTCAGCCACCAGATCGGCAGTTTCCTGGGGGCCTGGCTGGGCGGATTCGTCTACGACCAGACCGGGTCGTACGACGGCATGTGGATCGCGGGGATCGTGCTGGGTCTGCTGGCGGCGATAATCCATTTTCCGATCAACGAATCGCCGCTGGCGCGGCTCCGCCAGAAGGCCTGATCCCGCCGCATCCGGTCTCGCGGTCAATCGTCCCTCCCCAAACCCGGTGCACTAAGCTGTATCCCCCAACGCCCGGCGCTGGCCGGGATCGGGAGGTGCCAGGGTCCCGGTGGGTCCCGCGGACTTCAAATCCGTTGGGCGGCATAGCGATGTGTCGTCGGTGGGTTCGACTCCCATGCACCTCCGCCACCGGTTTGAGCGCGGGGTAGGGAAGATCGACCGAGGGATTCCGTGTCATCGGATTGGGGCCGGATTTGTGCAGTTGACAGCCACGGTGACAGCCACCGGAACTGCGTCGTGAGGGCTCGCTCCGGCCGGTCCCAACCTCGGCAGCATTCCCCGCTTGCCAACTCCCAATCGGGCGCTGTCTTTGAAACCCGCGTCGGATGCGACGGGGACCGATCCCTTGGACACACATCGGGCCACCAAGGCGGGATTTGCCCACTGCTTTTCAGTAGCATGTTTGGCACCGAGTGTTGGTAGGAACATGCCGTGGCGAAATGCCTAAGTATCGACGGTCAGCCTCAGACCTAGTGAGTGAGATCGAGACGCTCTGGCATGGTTTTCTGCAGGTGAAGGGCCGATTTCCCGCCGCATCGGTTGATGCCATTGGCCAAAGGGCATTCGACACGCCTCAGTACTACCTGAAACGCGACGTTCCCTCAATCGTGCACATTTGGGATCAGCCCATCACGGAGGCAGAACAGCAACGTCAGAATCGCTGGACGACGTGGCTTAATGAGGCGTATGTGATACGCCTCAGGGCATTGGTTGAGGAATCGAAGATAGGTGATCGCAACAGTGCGCGGCTTGAGATTGTGGATGCTTTTGGAGAG
>CAYYTN010000118.1:3529-7896 GCA_964474495.1 uncultured Chloroflexota bacterium | reverse complement strand
AAGTCCATGGCGCCGCCGACGGCGACCATCACGACGGCGCCCGCCGCACCGACGATGGTGCGGTGGATCCTGTCCGACAGGATGCCGACGAAGGTCACGGCGAATATCAGGATCGCGACGATCTGGGCTGGTGTCATTGCGTACGAGGTTCCCTGATGGCGGGGGGGCCGGCAAAACGCATTTGGGCGCGCCGCCGGACGAGGTGAGCGCACATGATCGCATACGCGCGGGCCATCCGATGCCGGGAGGCGGGCCGCGCGATGCGGCCAACAGGGTATCCGAACCCGGCGGGCAGCGCCACAACGCGGGTGGCCACCGATCCAAAGAGGCGAATACCGCGGACTATACTCGGTGCCATTCGTGACTCAGTGAGCGTCTAAGGGGCCAGGGGTATGGAAGAAGTCTTCACCGCGGAAGAAGTCCTGCTGGTAGCGGTTTTGCTGCTGGTGGCGGGGGCGGCGGTGTTGGTGGCGGCGCGGCTGCGCATCCCGACGGCGGTGGGGCTGGCGCTGGCGGGGCTGGCGCTCGGCGGCGTGGCCCGCATCGAGGGCCTGGAGTGGATGGCCGAGTCGGAACTCACGCCCGGGGTGATCCTGTTCGTCTTCCTGCCGAGCCTGCTGTTCGAGTCGGCGTTCAATATCGACGCCCGCCGGCTTGGCGAGAACCTGGTGCCGGTGGTGATCCTGGCGCTGCCGGTGCTGCTGGTCTCGGTGGTGATCGTGGGGCTAATCGTGAGCGTCGGGCTGGGCATGTCGCTGGGCGTGGCGCTGGTGTTCGGCGCGTTGATCTCGGCGACCGACCCGGTGGCGGTGCTGTCGATCTTCCGCGAGGTGGGGGCGCCGAAACGGCTGGCCCTGCTGGTGGACGGCGAGAGCCTGTTCAACGACGGCACCGCGTTTGTGGTGTTCGCGATTCTGGTCGAACTGGTCACCGGCGGCGAAGGGGTGACTTCGGGGGCGGTGCTGGACGGGCTGGTGCGGTTTGTGGTGGTGGTGTCGGGGGGCCTGGCGTTCGGCGCGGCGGCCGGCTACCTGATGTCGCGGGTGGTGGAACGGATCAACAACAACCGCCTGGTGGAGCCGACCCTGACGGTGGCGCTGGCCTACATCGTGTTCGCGGTGGCCGACCATTTCCTGCACGTGTCGGGAGTGATGGCCACGGTGGCGGCCGGGCTGGTAATGGGCAACTACGGGCGCACCAAGATCTCGCCGCCGGTGCTGGAATACGTGCATTCGACGCTGGAGTTCCTGGCTCACATCTCGAATTCGCTGATCTTCGTGATGGTCGGCCTGAGCGTGAGCCTGGCGGCGCTGTGGGGCGAGATCGGACCGGTGGCGGTTGCGATCGGCGCGGTGCTGGTGGCCCGGGGTCTGCCAATGCTGATGGCGATCCCGCTGGTGAATCGGCTTCTGCTGCACCCGATCACCTGGCGCTACCAGGCCGTCATGTACTGGGGCGGGCTGCGCGGGGCGATGGCGCTGGCGATGGTGTTGAGTCTCGATCACTCCTTCGAACAGCGCGAGTTGCTGCTGGACATGACCTTCGGGGTGGTGCTGTTCACACTGTTTGTGCAGGGGCTTTCGATCCGGCCGTTGGTGAACGTGCTGGGCCTGCAGAAATTCACCCTGGGCGAGGAGTTCGAACGCCGCTCGGCGGTGCTGCTGGCGCAGCGGAACATCGCCGGCAAGATCGAATCGTTGCAGAACCGCGATCCCGAACTGGCGGCGATGATAGCGGCGATGATGCTGCAGACGGCCGAGCAGGAGGCGCGGGTGGTGGCGGCTGCGGGGTCGGGGGACGAGCAGGCGGACCGGGCGATGGAATTGAACATCGTGCTGCGGCACTCGCTGGCCTCCGAAATGCAAACCTATAGACACCTGTACGCGGACGGCGACCTGAGCGAGCACGTGATGAAGCTGCTGCTCCACGACGCCCAGATGCACCTGGATCAGGTGAAGATTTCCGGCAGGATGACGGTGCAACTGCTGCACCACGAGCGGCACTGGCTGAGCGCGCTGCTGGGTCCGCTGACGAGCCGGGTGGGGTGGCTGGAGCGGATGGCGGACCGGATTGACGCCACCAAGATCGCTGAATCGTACCGCTCGGATTCTGGCGAATTGATCGCGATCGTGGAGGTGCTGGAGGAACTGGCGGCGATGGAGGAGACCAGGGCGGTGAGCGCCGAAGTTGTGGGCAACGCGCGCGCGACCTACCAGGAGCGGGAAACGGTGGTGCGCGACCGGCTGCGCCTGACCGGCGAGCGCTTCCCGGATTTCGTCAACTTCACGCGGCAACAGGCGGCGCGCCGGCATCTGCTGCTGACCCGCGGCGGTTCGCACCGGCACCTGTTTGAGATGGGGATCCTGTCGGAAATCGTCTTCCAGCAGCTGAACGACGAAGTGGTCGGCGAGCTGGAATCGCTGGGGCAGATCCCGGAGGGCACTGCCGTGCGGCCAAAGGTGGGGGACTTCCTGCGCGAGCTGCCGCTGTTCGCCGAGCTGGACGACGCGGCGCTGCAGCCGCTGGTCGACCGGCTGCGGGCGGAGACCTTCCGCCCGGGCAGCGTGATCGTAGACCCGTCGGACGATCCGGCGGGGATCTTCCTGGTGGAGGCCGGCGAGGCGACGCTACGGATCGAGGAGGCGGACGGCGAATGGCACGAGCTGGGGCTGGGGCCGGGAAGCTTCTTCGGGAGCCTGCATCCGATCTCGTTCGTCCCGACGCGGGTGGAGGCGCGGGCGGCAACGGCCTGCATCCTGCTGACCCTGAGCGAACGGGCGGTGAATCAACTACGCGGCAACAACGCCGAGTTGATGGGCCGGGTGCTGGACGCGTACAAGGGGGAGATCGTGATCGACCTGCTGCGCAACGTGCCGTTCTTTGGAATGCTCGACGACGCGGAGATCGTGCAGCTGGCGCGGCGCTTCGATTGGCATCGCTACCCGGCCGGCAAGGTGGTGTTCCTGCAGGGCGACTACGGCAGCGACTTTCACGTGATCCGCCGCGGTCGGGCGCGGGTGACGATCGCGACGGCGGCCGGCAAGCGCCAGGACCGGGTGCTGGAGGAGGGCAGTTTCTTCGGCGAGCTGGCGCTGATGGGCGACTCGACCCGGCATGCCTCAATCCGCGCCGACACCGACATGGAGACGCTGTCGATCAAGCAGGATGTCTTCAACGAATTGCTGGGGTCGCTGCCGGGCATGGCCACGCGGATCGCCGAGGCGCAGTCGCACTACGTGGACGGCGGGCCGCCCCTGACCCGGGACGCCCCCGGCGACGGATAGCCGGTGGCGGGGCTGATCCGGGCGCTAGAGCGCGCCCTCGATTCCGGACGCGTCTTCGGCGACGCGGCGGGAAGGACGGCCTATGAATTCGACGCCTCGCTGGCCCACGGCCGGCCGCGGGCGGTGGTGCTGCCGGAATTGGCCGAGGAGGTCTGCCGGGTGGTGGCGGTGGCGCGGGAATTCGATCTTCCGGTGGTGCCGCGCGGCGCGGGCACCGGGCTGAGCGGCGGCGCGATCCCCAGCGAAGGCGGGATCGTGGTGGCCTTCACGCGGATGGACCGGATTCTCGAAGTGGACCCGCGCGACCGACGGGCGCTGGTGGAGCCGGGGGTCGTGAACGACCGGCTCACGACGGCGGCGGCGCGGCACGGGCTGTACTACGCCCCGGACCCTTCCAGCCAGCGCATCTGCACGCTGGGCGGCAACGTCGCCGAGAACTCCGGCGGGGCCCACTGCCTGGCCCACGGCACGACCACGAACTACGTCCTGGGCCTGGAAGTGGCGCTGGCCACCGGCGAACTGGTCTGGCTGGGCTCGGCCACCGGTGACGCGGCCGGCTACGACCTGCGCGGGGCGCTGGTCGGCTCGGAGGGGACGCTGGGGATCGTGACCAAGATCGCGCTACGGCTGCGGCGGACGCCGGAGGCGGTGCGCACCCTGCTGGCGGCGTTTGACGGGGTGCGGGCGGCCGGCGAAGCGGTGACGGAGATCATCGCCGCCGGGATCCTGCCGGTGGCGCTGGAACTGGTCGACGGTATGACCGCGCGGGCCGTCGAGGAGGCGCTGCACGCCGGGTTCCCGGCCGACGCCGGAGCGGTTCTGCTGGTGGAGATCGAGGGCGTTGAGGACGGCCTGGACGCCGAGATGGAACGGATCGAAGCCATCTGCGCCGGGTCGGCCACCGAGACCCGGCGGGCGCACACCGAAGCCGAGCGGGCGGCGCTGTGGCGCGGCCGCAAGGGGGCGCGCACCGTCCTGGGGAACCTGCGCCCGGACTACTACGTGCACGACGCGGTGGTGCCGCGGAGCCGGTTGCCCGATGCGCTGGAGGCGATCGAGGCGGTGGCCGCGAATCATCAAATG
>CAYYTN010000118.1:0-3519 GCA_964474495.1 uncultured Chloroflexota bacterium | reverse complement strand
ACCTACCTGCACGCGGGTGACGGCAACCTGCACCCGAACGTGCTGTTCGACGCCGCCGACCCGGCCGAGTTCGAGCGGGCGATGCAGGCCGGCAGCGAGATACTGCACCTCTGCCTGGATCTGGGCGGGGTGCTGAGCGGCGAGCACGGGATCGGGCTGGAGAAGCGCGCCTACATGGACGCGGTGCTGGCGCCGGCCGACCAGGCGGCGATGCGCAGCGTGGGCGCGGCCTTCGACCCGGAAGACCGGCTGAATCCGGGCAAGATTTTCCCCGACCCGACCGGCGAGTAGCCGGCGGCCGGGCCGGAGGCAACCGACCGGCACGTGGCCGGATCGCCCACCCGCCGACCGCCCGGGGCTAGAAGGGCCCGACCCCTTCGTAGGCGTCCTGGAAGGCCCGCAACAGGACGCGGTAGCCGTCGTCGTTGGGGTGGATGTCGCCGGCGAGGATGTGGGTCAGTGCCGCCGAGAGCCCGCGATACAGGTCGTTGGCCTGAGCGATCGTGATGTTGTGCGGTCCGGCGGCACCGCGGATCTGCGCGTTGAGGTCGTTGACGGTGGCGTCGGACACATCCTCGAAAATCAGCCCGGTGCCGAAATTGAAGGGGTTGTAGTAGGTCATCACGATGATGTGGGTGTCGGGGCCGGCGGCGGCGCGCAGGCGGCTGAATATCTGCTCGATATTCCCGCCGAAGACCGCCACCGCGGCGTCCAGCATCGACTCGCAGACCTCGCTGGTGGGATCGGCGCTGCACTCGACGCCCTGCAACACCGGGAAGATGTCGTTGGCGCCCATCGCGACGGTGATGACGTGGACATTGGTGTCCGGGTTGCCGTCATTGACCAGCTCGGTGATGCGCTCGATGGCGCGGTCGAGCTGGCGGTTGCCGCCGTTGATCATCGAGTCGGTGCTCTCGCCGGAGATGCCGAAGTTCTGGAACCCGAAGGTCACCCCGAAGCTGGCGTTGAGGTAGTTGGCGAAGCCGACCGCGTAGTTGGAGTCGACGCCGCTGGAGCCCTCGCCGAAGGAGAGCGAGTCGCCCAGCGCCAGGTAGCTCCAGGCGCCGTCGGGAGGGGTGACCGTGGGGGGCGTCGGGGCGCTGGCCCGCGGCTCGGGAAGATCGACCTGCTGCGCCTCGACTTCAACAATCTCTTCCTCGGTCGGCACGCTCACCTCGCCGGTGCCGACGACGTGGACGCTGCCCTCGGAGACCTCGAGGAGCGAGACGTTGACCTCGCTGTCGGAGAGGGCGTCGTTGAAGTCGGCGACGTCGTTGACGAAGTCGCTGATGGAATCGGTGGCCACGCCCGGCACCGGCACGATGCCCAGGGATACGGAAGTGACGGAGAACTCGACCTGGCCGCCGCTGACGGCGATGTTGAGTTCGCCGCTGAACGGCACGTCGGTACGGCCGCGCAGATCGCCGTTGATCTTCACGGTGTCGGGGTGCAACTCGAGGCTAAGCCGCCGCACCTGGGGAGCGCCGGCGATTTCAGCGGCGATTACCCGGTTGACTTCTTCCTCGGTGAGGGTGATGTCGAAGGAGCCGTCGTCGGCCAGGTCGTCATCGAAGAGGTCGACGATGCGGTCGCGCTCGGTGGTGTCGACGACCGCCGCCTCGATTTCGGGCAGCTCTTCCATCCACGGGAAGGTGATGAACCCGAGCAGGGTGGCGATGTAAATGGCGTAGCCGGCGATGGCCAGGATGACGACACCCACCAGGGCGAAGAAGATCTTGAGGATGGTGCCCATGTAGAAGGTGCCCCCGGAGATTGGTAGAAACCGACACCGGGCCGCCGGCCAGTCCGCCGACCCGATTCGAAGTTCATTCTCTGCCGAAACGCCCGCGGGTGTCCAACCGGCGATCGGCGGCGGCGCGCCGACCCTGGGCGCGCGTCGGTCCCGGCCCGCGCCGCCGTCGTTACCGCGAAGCGGCGGGGCTACGCCATGTGCACCCCGCCGCAGACCAACATGGCCTGGCCGGTGACGTAGTCGGAATCGGGCCCGGCCAGGAAGCTGACGAAATTGGCCACGTCCTCGGGCTCTTCCATCCGCCCCAGGGCGATGCTGTCGATGGCCTGCTGCAGGGCGGTCCCGGGCGGCTTGCCCATCAACTTTGAGCGCTCCCGGTCGACTTCTTCCCACATGCGGGTGTTGACGATGCCCGGGCAGTAGGCGTTGACGGTGATGCCCTCGGGGCCGAGTTCTTTGGCCATCGACTGGGTGAGCCCGACGACGCCGAACTTGCTGGAGCAGTAGGCGCTCTGGAACGGCGCGCCGCGGCGGCCGGAGGTGGAGGCGGCGAAGATGATCTTGCCGGCCTTGCGCGGGACCATGTGCCGGGCGGCCTCGCGACCGCACAGGAACACGCCGTAGAGGTTGACCTTGAGGATGCGGTCGAAGTCGTCCCAGGTCGTTTCGGTGATGCGCTTCTGCACGCCGAGGCCGGCGTTGGCGATCATGACATCGAGCTGGCCGAACGCGCCGGCGGCCTGCTCGACCATCGCGGCGACCTGGTCTTCGTCGGTGACGTCGGCGCCGTTGGCGATGGCGACGCCGCCGGCGGCTTCGATCTCGGCAACGACTTCGGCGGCCGGCCCGGCGTCGAGGTCGTTGACCAAGATGCTGAAGCCGTCGCGCCCAAGGCGGAGGGCGATGGCGCGGCCGATGCCGCGGCCGGAGCCGGTGATGATTACGGATTTGCCGTTGCTGTCAGCCATGTGGGCCTCCGATGGTTGGCGGGTTGTTTGGGCGGGGTCGGATTGCGGCTAGGTCGGCGAACTGTTGGCACTCCAGCCGCCGTCGACGAGCAGCAGGTGGCCGTTGATGAAGGAGGCCTCGTCAGATGCCAGGAAGACGGCGGCGGCAGCGATCTCCTCGACCTCCACGAAGCGCCCCATCGGCACGCGCGAGAGCAGGTCTTCGACCGGGATCGAGTGCTCGGTGCGGCCGCGCTGGAAGAGGCCGGTGTTGGCGAAGCCGGGTCCGATGGCGTTCACGCGGATGCCGCGCCCGCCCCACTCGACGGCCAGCGCGCGGGTCAGGTTGACGACGCCGGTCTTGGCCACGCCGTAGGCGGTGCGGTAGGCCTGGGTGTGCTGCTCGATGAGCATGGAGGCGGTGCTGAGGATGACCCCGCCGCCCTGCTTGAGCATTTGCCGGCCGGCGGCCTGGGCGCCGAAGAAGACGGCGTTCAGGTCCAGGTCGATCATCTTGCGCCAGAAATCTTCGGTCTCGTCCTCGGCGGGGGCGCCGCCGTTGCCGACCCAGACGTCGAGCCGGCCGAAGGTATCGACAATCTGGTCGACGTAGGCCCGCAGGCCGGCGGTGTCGGTAACGTCGAGTTCGACGGCCAGGGTTTTGGCGCCGATCTCTTCCAAGTCCTTCACCGTCGCGGCGGCGTCCTCCATGTTGAGGTCGCAGATGGCCACCGCCGCGGCCCCTTCACGGGCGAAGGCGAGCGCCATGGCGCGGCCGAATCCGGCGCCGCCGCCGGTGATGCCGACGATCCTCCCCTG
>CAYYTN010000117.1:0-7967 GCA_964474495.1 uncultured Chloroflexota bacterium | reverse complement strand
GGCCTGCTGCCCTGGATATTCACGCAGGGGGCGGTGGTGGGGGGCCTGCACAGCGTCACCGGCAACGCCAACCTGATAAACAAGGTCTACTTCCCGCGCGAATTGCTGCCGCTGTCGGCGGTGCTGGCCGGGTTCGTGCAGTTCGTCGCGGCCTATGTGCTGCTGATGGTGGCGCTGCTGGTGTTCGGGGTGCAGTTGCACGTGACCATCGCGTTCGTTCCGCTGATTATGCTGCTGAACCTGGCGTTCGCGCTGGGCCTGGCGATGGTGGTGTCGGTGGTGAACGTCTTCTTCCGCGACCTCCAGCACCTGGTGGAGATCGGCTTGCTGGCCTGGTTCTTCTTGACGCCGATCTTCTACACCCTCGATGTGGTGCCGAACACCAGCTTCCTGGGCCTGGATATCCACCGCTGGGTCTTCTCGCTGAACCCGATGGCGACCCTGGTGACGGACTACCGCTACGTGCTGACCGAGGGTTATCTGCCGATTCGGCACACGGTGGTGACGATCGCGATGGCCGGAATCTTGCTGGGGCTGGGGTGGTATCTGATGCGGCGGTTCGCGCATCGCTTCGCGGAGATCGTGTAGCCCGTGCCGGCCGTACGCTTCAGCGGGGTCTCGAAGCGCTTCCAACTGACCCACTCGCGCAGCCGGTCGGTGGTTTCGCTGCTGCTGGCGGCCTTTGGCAACGCCGGCATGGATGTGGAAGAGTTCTGGGCGCTCCGCGATGTGAGTTTCGAGGTGGAGGCGGGCGAGACCCTGGGCATCATCGGGCGCAACGGCTCGGGCAAGAGCACGATTCTCAAGCTGCTCAGCGGAACCCTGCGCGCGGACACCGGGCGCATCGAGGCCGCCGGCAGCGTGTTTGGCCTGCTGGAACTCGGGGCCGGCTTCCACCCGGACCTCACCGGGCGGGAGAACGTGTTCCTCAACGGGTCGTTCCTGGGGATTCATCACGAGGAGATGGGACGCCTTTACCCGGAGATCGTGGAGTTCGCGGAACTGGAACGGTTCATGGACACCCCGATCAAGCACTACTCCTCGGGGATGTACATGCGGCTGGGGTTCGCGATCGCGCTGGCGGTGAATCCGGACATCCTGCTGATCGACGAGGTCCTGGCAGTGGGCGACGCCGCCTTCGCGCGCAAGTGCTACGACGCGCTGGCGGACGTGAAGAAGTCGAAACGAACGATGCTGTTCGTGTCTCACGATCCGATCCAGGTGCGGCGCTTCTGCGATCGCGTGCTGTGGCTGGAGGAGGGGCGGATTCGCAGCCTCGGGCCGGCCCGGGATGTGATCCAGGAGTACCTGCAGAGTTCCCAGGCGCCGATCGTGGGAGCGGAGCACCGCGCCGCCACCGACCCGGCGGAGGAGGGCGCGGGGCCGGTGCGAATCGTGCAGGCGGCGCTGGTGGACGAGAACGGCCGCGAGATGCATTCGGCGTTGCCCGGCGAGACGGTGACGCTGCGGGTGCGCTATGCGACCGAGGAGTACCAGGACGCCGTGATCTTCGGCGCGGCGCTGCGGCGCAGCGACGGGCTCTACGTGCACGAGACATCGACGGCCGAAAACCAGGGGCCGGTGTCGGTGCAGCCGGGGACCGGGCTGGTCGAATGCCGGCTGGGCCCGCTGCCGCTGGGGCCGGGGATCTATCACCTGTCGCTGGCGGTGTGGGGCGAGGGCGAGCGGGCGAAGCCGTGGCACCTCCTGCGTAACAACCTGGCGCTGTTCATGGGCAAGGCGAGCGGAACCCACCGGGGAACGACGGTGATTCCGCACACCTGGCGGGTGGCCGCGGCGGATAGCGGCGAACTGGCCCGGGTGGACGAAGCGACCGCGCCGCAGCCGGACATGACCACCGCCTCGCTGTCGGTGCCCTGGTCGATGCCGCCCGAGGCGCTGAACATGGGCCGGCGCGAGGAGGAGTACCTGGGCGACGGCTGGCACCCGGTGGAGAACTGGCCGCCGGCCGTGCGCTGGATCGGGCGCCGGGCGCGGGTGGTGCTGACCCAGGATGTGGCCCGGGGCACGCTGGTGATTTCGGCCTGCCGGCCGATGCACGCCGAGCGGCCGGTGCAGGGCACCGTGACCGTGGACGGCAAACCGATTACGAACTTCAAGATCAGCGGGATCGATTTCGAGGACGTGGTGATCCCGCTGGAGCCGGTGAACCAGCCGACCCGGCTGGAGATCGGCCTGGAACTGGCGGAGACCTTCGTGCCGGCGGTGGCCGGGATCGACCCAGACACCCGCGAGTTGGGGCTGGCGATCCGCGAAATCCGAATCGAATGACGGAGGCGGCCGGGGACGGGGGAGAGCCGGGGGTTGCGGTGGTCGTGCTGAACTACAACGGCGGCCAGTACCTGCCCGCCTGCCTGCGGGCGCTGGCGGCCACCGAGTACCCGGCCGAGCGGCTGGAGACCATCGTGGTGGACAACCTGTCCATCGATGGCTCGCCGGAAATGGTGGAGACTGACTTCCCCGAGGTACGCCTGCTGCGCAGATGGCGGAACGACGGATTCGCGGCCGGCAACAACGTCGGCATCCGCGCGGCGACGGCCGAGTTCGTGGCGCTCGTGAACCCGGATACCGAGGTGGACCCGGGCTGGCTGCGGCCGCTGGTGCGGGCGATGGCCGGGGCGCCGGAGATCGCGGCGGTGTGCCCGAAGCTGCTGCTCTACGACGACCGGCTGGCGGTCTTCCTGGACTCGGAAACCTTCGTGCCCCGTAAAGCCGGGATGGGGACGGACGAACGGACGCTGGGTCTGCGGGTCTACTCGGCCACCGCGCGGATCGCCGGGGGCCGGGACCTGGCGTTGGAGTACCGGAGCGGCTTCGGCGGGATCGAGCTCGACGAGGCCGGGCGGCAGTTTCGCTGGACGACCGGCAGCGGCGAACTGGGGGTCGTGGGGGGCGGCGGCAACGTGGTGATTTCAATGGAACTGGCGGCGCCGCGGCCAGGCGGAGAGCGGGTGTCGTTCGGGATCGGGACGGATGTCGAGACCCTGGACGGCGGGTTGGTGGGGGCGAAGCCGACCGGCGAGGTGGTGGCGTTGCCGGGAGGGGCGTGGGGAGGGGCGCGGTCGGTTGTCCAGAACGCCGGTAGCGAGTTGCTGGCCGACGGCTCCTCACGCGATCGCGGCACGCTGATCACCGGCGGCAGCCCCTACGCCGATTGGGACGGCGATCGCTACGCCGAAGCACAGGACGTGTTTTCGCTGTGCGGCGCCGGGGTGCTGCTGCGGCGGGAACCGCTGCTGGCGGCCGGCGGCTTCGACGAGCGGATGTTCATGTACTACGAGGACACCGACCTGGCCTATCGCCTGCGCCGGCGCGGCGGACGGGTGCGCTACGAGCCCGGGTCGGTGATCCGCCATCACCACGCGGCCCTGGCCGGGGAATGGTCGCCGTTTTTCCTCGAACAGGTGACCCGCAACCGGATCTACGTGTTGCTGAAGCACCGCTCGCGGGGGATCGCGGGGCGGGCGCTGCTGGCGCTCATGCGCGATACCGCCGCCACCGGGCTGGCGGCCCTGCGACAGGCGCTGACGGCGCCGCGGCATTCCGGGCCGGCCTTTCGCCGGTTCTGGCCGCGGGTCAAGGCGCTGGCGTGGCTGGCCTGGACCACTCCGGCCGTTTTGCGGGCGCGGCGGCGGGAGATGGAGTTGGGCGGCCTGTCGGAAGAAGAACTGGCGGAGTGGGTGGTGGAGGCATGAAGGTTGGCGTCTACAACCGCTGCCGGCTTCGCCGGTCTCGTCGGCATGGCGGTTCTATTCTGAAAACCGAGCCGGCATGAAGGTCGGCGTCTACAACCGCTGGCTCCACACCTTCGGCGGCGGCGAGCGGCATTCGTGCATGGCGGCATCCGTCCTGGCGGCCGAGCACGAGGTGGAGCTGATCTCGCATCGCGGCCTGGACAAGGACGAACTGGGCCGCCGGCTGAACGTGGACCTCGACCGGGTCGGGCTGCGGGTGGTGCCGGCGATGCCGGCGAATCGCTTCCTGGAGTTCACTCGCGAGTACGACCTGTTCGTGAACGCCTCCTTCATGACCGGTCAGCCGGCGGCGGCCGAGCGGCGGATGATGCTGGTGCTGTTCCCGTCGCCGATGGACAGGTCGCTGGGCGGGAGGCTGCGGCGGTGGGTCGGCCAGGGGATTATTCGCGAACTGCTGCTGCCGGAATACATCGACGGCTTCTACGACGTGCAGGAGTTGGGCGAGGGCTGGTTTCGCTATTCGACCGCCGACGCGACCGTGCGGCTGCGGAATCCGCGCCGGGGACGCGATGTGCGGGTAGAGATCATGTTGGGCAACTTCCGGCCGGCGGAATTGGGCGCGGTGGAGGCCGAGGCGGTGGTGGAGGGCGAGACGGTCGGGCGGATCACGCTGGCGCCGAAAAAGGGGACCTATCGCCGGTGGCTGGTCGACGCGCCGGCGCGGCTGGCCGCGGGCCGCCTGCTGGACCTGACCATCAAATCCCCGACCTACAACCCGCAGACCGACCTTGGCGAAGACGACAACCGCGAAATCGGCGTCGCGGTCACCGACGCCGCCGTGCTGCACCCGCGCCACGGGCTGTACAAGTTGCTGTTCCGCAAGCTCTTCCGCGGGCTTGGCCTGCGGCTCGAAGGCGTGACCGAGTACGCCTCACTGGATTACCTGGACAGCTACGACCTGATCTGCCCGATCTCGGAGTTCTCGCGCAAGTGGATGCACGAGTACTGGGGCAAGGACGGCCCGATCCTGTATCCACCGGTGGGAGTGGGGGATTTTGCGCCGGGCGAGAAGGCGAAGGTGATCCTGAGCGTCGGGCGCTTTTTCGGGGCCGGCGGGCACTCGAAGCGCCACGACACCCTGATCGCGGCGTTCAAGCAGATGGTGGCGAAGAGTCCGAAAGACCTGGAGGGCTGGGAATTGCACGTGGCCGGGAACCGCGGCACGCGGCCGGTGGACGCCGAGTACTACGCCGGACTGGAACGGGCGGCGGACGGCGCGCCGGTGGTGCTGCACCCGGATCTGCCATTCGCCGACCTGCAGAAGCTATACGCGCGGGCGGCGATCTACTGGCACGCCAGCGGCTACGGGCAGGACGAGCGCAAGGCCCCGGTGAAGTTCGAGCATTTCGGCATCACGACCGTCGAGGCGATGGCCGCCGGCTGCGTGCCGGTGGTCATCAACCGCGGCGGGCAACCGGAGCTGGTGACCGCCGGGGTGGACGGGGCGCTGTGGGAGACGCTGGATGAACTGGCCGAAAGGACCCGGGAGATCATCGCCGACGACGCGACCCGCGAGCAGCTGGCGGCGCGGGCGGTGACCTCGGCGGAACGGTTCAGCGAGGAGCGTTTTCGAGACCGGCTGCTGGAGCTGGTGGCCAGGTTGGAGCCGGCATGACGCGGCCGGGCGGGCTGCCGACCCCGGGTGCGGCGCGGGAGTACCTGGACGGCTTCGAGCACGTGCGCGGGTTCGGCCTGGACTACTACCTGAACACGGCCGTCGACCGAATCCTGGAGACGATGCGGCTGTTCCCGGACCTGGGGCCCGATGACCGCATCCTGGAACTGGCGGCCCAGCCGTATTTCATGACGGCGCTGATGCTGAAGCACTTTCCGGCGCGGCTGGAGGTGGCCAACGAGGCCGATTTCACCGAGGGCGAGGACGGGGTGTTCCAGCTCAAGCACCGCGATTGGGACGCGCCCGAGCAGTTCGAGTACGAGAAGTTCAACATCGAGTTCGATGACTTCCCCTACCCCGACGAGAGCTACGACGTGGTGGTCCTGTGCGAAACCATCGAACACCTGGCCTGGGACCCGGTCCATACGCTGCACGAGGCGAACCGCATCCTGAAGCCCGGCGGGCACTTCGTGGTGAGCACCCCCAACGCCTTCCGGTTGGAAAACTTCTGGAAGGTCCTGCGCGGGCAGAACTTGTATCCGCCGTACTCGGGTTGGGGTTGGACGGCGCGGCACAATCGGGAGTTCACGCCGGGCGAATTGCAGCGGCTTTTCGAGGCCAACGGCTACCGGATCGCGCGGATGGAGACCCACTACGAGCCGGGCTACGACTACGCGCCGTGGTTGAAGCGGGCGGCCGGCTGGCTGGACCGGGCCGGGCTGGCCGGGAACTTCCTGGATGTAATCCACCTTTCGGCGCAAAAGACCGGCCCGCCGCGCTATTCGTACCCGGCGGACATGTTCGCCGACGTGCATGCCTACTCGCGGACCGGGTCGGGGACCGTAGATATGGACGATGCGGAGGAGGCGCAGTTGCGGCGCGGCTGGTACCCGCGTGAGGTGTGGCCGCCGGCGGTGCGCTGGACGGCGCAAGAAGCGATGGTGGCGCTTCGGTGGGGTGGGGAGGGCACGGCAAAGGTGCGGCTGTACTCGGGTCCGGCGGAGCTGGCAGGGGAGGTGGTGGTGACGCTGCGGGCGGCGGGAGTCGAAGAGACGGAATCGCTGGCGCCGGACACCTGGGCGACGCTGGAACTGGAATTGCCGGAGGCGGATGCGGAGACGCTGGAGCTGTCGGTTGCGGTGGCGGAGGCCTGGAGCCCGGCGCGGGTGGCGGGCGGGGCGGACACCCGCGAGCTGGGGGTGGCGGTGCGGCGGGCGTGGCTGGAATGACGCGAATCCGCGCGCGCGCCCAGTGGCTGGGCACCAGGCCGGCGCTGCTGGTGTTCATCTTCCTGGTCAGCTTCTATTCGCTGACGATGGGGGTGAACCGCACCGGCTATGGCTATAGCCCCGACGGGACCTTCGCGTTCGAGATGGCCAAGAGCCTGGTGACCGACGGGCGGCACGAGTACTTCCGCCAGTACTACCGGAACTTCTCGCGTTGGGGGATCGGCATGCCGGTGATGCTGACGCCGCTGGTGGCGTTCGCCGAGCCGCTGTCGGACATCGCGCCCGAGCGTGACCGGCTGCCGATTGATGGCGAGGAGTATTTCCTCACCTACTTCCCGGCGCTGAGTCACCCGACGATGGTGCAGGGTGACGGTGGCTCGGAACTGGGCCTGCAGATACCGCCGCTGCCGATCACCGAGTTGAACCTGGTCAGCCACTCCGGGCTGAGCGTTGATATTCCCCAGGGGACCGAGATCGCCAGCCTCCGGATCGTGGAGGCTGGCGGGCGGGCGATCCGGCTGCCGATCCGCGTCGGGATCGAGACCGCCGAGTGGGCCTACGAGCGGGCCGACGTGCAACTGACCGTCCAGCACGAACGGGCCACGGTGGTCGGCAAACACATCGGCAATACCCGCGCGAACTACTACTTCGCCGGCTTCAAGTTTCCGGAACCGATCGACCCGGTCACGGCGCGGCTTTTCTATACCGGTCCGCCGGGGCACTTCTTCGTCGACGCGGTGTCGGTGCGGGCGGCCGGGACCGGCGAGCTGATCAGCTTCCCGGGGCAGGGACGGATCTGGTCGGAGCGGGAAAACAAGGAGTTCTTCCTGCGATTCTGGGCGCCGCTGCTGAGCGTGCTGCTGACCGCGGCGACCGCGGCGATGGTGGTCAAGATCACCCGGCGGCTCGGGTACGGAATCGGGGTGGCGGTCGGGATCGGCCTGTCGTTCGGGCTGGCGACGATGGCCTGGCCGTTCGCCAAATTGGACTTCGCCGAGCCGGGGGTGGCGTTCTTCCTGGTGGCGGCGACACTGGCATTGCTCAAATACGGGGAGAGCCGGCGCCAGCGCTGGGCGCTGTTCACGTCGCTGCTGGTGCTGGGGGCGGTGTTTACCAAGTACGTGGCCGTGATCACCTTGCCGGTCTTCGCCCTGCAATTGGTGCTGCTGCACCGGGTTCCGGGGGGCGCCTGGCGCGATCTGCCGCGACTTAGTTGGCGCGCGGTGCTGGTGTTCGCCTCGCCGTACCTGCTGCTGTTGCTGCCGGGGATGGCGATGCTGTCGGCCGTCTACGACTTCCGGCTGCTCTACGAAAGCGAATTGCTGGCGGGGTTGGGGCGGGGCTGGC
>CAYYTN010000116.1:1264-7994 GCA_964474495.1 uncultured Chloroflexota bacterium | reverse complement strand
CTGCAGGATTCCGCCGTCGGTCGTGCACTTAAAGACCGCCTGCGCCTTCTGATCTGTCAGCCACAGGACGTCGTCGCCATCAATGTAGATACCGTGGGCGTGCGGCAGGAAATCGTCGCCCCAGTGGGACAGCACGTTGCCCTCCGGGTCGAACACCACGATCGGGTGGGTGCCGCGGTTGTAGACGTAGACGCGGTCCCGCGAATCGGTGGCCACCCCACCAATCCAGCCCAGGGTCAAGTTGTCGGGGGTAGTTCCCCAGTCCCACTCCATGTCGTACCGGTAGTCGCCGCTTCCCAGGATCATCGTGCCCTCGGCTTCCGTTCTCCGATTCCGGCCGCGCCGCCGGAGATTCGGTGCCAGCGCGCCGCATCTTGGCACGAATCCACCCGCTCCGCCCCGCTCGCGACTTCGCCGGGCCTACGGGTGAATCAGATCCGCCCCGACGGAATCGCGATCCAGTACAGGCGGTTCAGCAGCGATTTCGCCCAGTGGTACCAGCGCCGCGGCTGCGAAAGCTTGCCGACGTTTTCGTAGTCGAAGCTCATGATCGTCGCCTGGCCGTGCCCCGTCTCGATGAAGCACATCACCTGTCCCTTGTATTTCCGCACCCGCCCGTTCCCCCGCACCCCGGCGAGCACCCCGTCGACAACCGACTTCGCCTGGGCGTGCGCCGCCACCCCGGTCATCGGGCAATCGATCTCCGCCACATCGCCCAGCGCGTACATGTTTTCCTGTCCGAACACCTGCAGCAGGCCCGGCTCCACATCTACCCAGCCGTCCGGCGCCAGGCCGGTCTCGCGGATCGTGCGCCCCGCTCCGTGGGGTGGCACCACCACCGCCAGGTCGAACTCCAGGCGCTCTCCCTCCTGCGGGTGGAGCGTCGAATCCTTGACCTCTTTCAGGCTGAAGTTCAGCGCGCTGTGGATACCGCGCTCCTCAATGATCGGCCGCGCGATCTCCACGAAGCGATCGCCCCCGAACACCGCCGGGTACGGCGAGAAATAGGTCAGCTCGGTCCGGTCACGAATTCCTCGTCGGTGCAGGCACTGCTCCATGTACAGGACCATCTCGATTGGCGCTGTCGGGCATTTGTAGGTCCGGCGCGAGGGGCCGACCAGGAGCCGACCGCCGTCGAACTCCTTCAGCACCTGCCGCAGTTGCACCGCGTGCTCCAGGTCGTAGAAATGATGCACCGCCTCGAAGCCGGGCACCCGCTCCGGCTCAAGCTGGGCGCCGGTTGCCAGCACGAGCCAGTCGTAGCCGATCGACTCGCCGGCCACCGTCACCGAGCGTGCCGCCAGATCGATCGACTCCACCCGGTCGGGGATCAGCTCGACTCGCTTGTCCAGCACCCGGCGAATCGGCCGGGTGATGCCCAGCGGGTCCTTGTCATTGAAGGGTATATAGAGCAGGCCCGGCTGGTAGACGTGTCGTTCGGCCGGGTCCACGACCGTGATCTGAGCCTCGCTCGCCCGGAACTTCCGGGCCAGTCGATTCGCTACGATCAATCCCCCCACCCCCGCCCCCAGAATCAACACCTTCGCCGGCATTGGGCCTCCCGTGCTCCTGACCGGGCCTCCGTCCGCCGCTTCCGTGCGACAACGAAACCTTGAATTGGCCGCACTGCTTCCCCTGAAATCAGTCCGCGGGCCGCGTCGCGGATAGCTCCGGCGTTCATGTCGGACTCCCCCGCCGCATCCTACCCGACCAATCCATCGCAGGGTCGCCGCCACCACTTTGCCGCCCGGAATCCACATGGCTGCCGCCGGTCACCCGCATCCCCGCTGAGACGCACCTGTGACGCTTGCCGCATCCCGATTGACCGGATTTTCACTCTGGCACCCGCCCGCGTGATCCACCGTTCACCACCACGCGCTACAATCCGATTGCAAGCGGCCCAGCGGCCCCAAAGGGTGGCCGGCGAACCGGAGCAGGCGGTGCCCGATGTGCATGGCGGTCCCGGGGATTCTGCGTAGCCGCGACGGCGCCGCCGGACATGTCGAGATCGACGGCCTGGAGCACGTTGTGGCGCTGCACTTTCTGCCCGAAGCGGCCCCCGGTGACTGGGTCCTGGTTGGTCTCGGGGTGGCGCTCCGGGTGCTGCCCGAGACCGAAGCCCACCAGTTGCGGGAAGCGCTGCGCGAACTCAGCCAGGTAGATATCGGCATCACCCCACCCGCACCACCCCCCCACCCCCGGTATGGAGGTCTTCCGTGACTGAGAGCAACTCCCGACACCAACCATCACGGCTACGCACCGGGGTGTACCTCGCGCTGCTCACCGCACTCATCAGCGGCGTCTCGGTGTTCGTAAACAAGTTCGCCATCACCGGACTCAAAGACCCGGTGTTACTCTCCGGACTCAAGAACGCCCTGGTCGCCAGCGCCCTCGTCGGCGCCCTGTTCGCCGCCCGCCGTCTTGACGAGGTCCGCCGGCTGCGCCGCTCCCAGGTGTTGGGCCTGCTGATCATCGGAATCGTCGGCGGCGGGATTCCGTTCATCCTCTTCTTTAAGGGCCTGGCGATGACCGCCGCCGTCAACGCCGCCTTCCTCCACAAGACCCTCTTCCTGTGGGTCGCGCTGCTGGCGGTGCCGCTGCTGGGCGAGCGTCTCGGACGCTGGCAACTGGCGGCCATCGGGGTGTTGCTGGCCGGCAGCACCTACCTGTTGCTGCCGCGCGGCTGGAACCCCGGCGCCGGCGACCTGCTGGTCCTGGCCGCCACCTGGCTCTGGGTGATCGAAGCCATCCTCGCCCGCAAGATCCTCACCGGCGGCGTCAGCGCCCAACTGGGGGCCGCCGCGCGGATGACGGTTGGCTCGGCCGTCATCCTGACGTACCTCGGCGCCACCGGTGCGCTCGGCGGCGTTGGCGCCCTCGGCGGCATGGGTATCGTCTGGCTGCTGGTGACCGCGGTGTTCCTGGTCGGCTACGTCCTCACCTGGTACGCCGCCCTCAAGCGCGCCCCGGCGGCCCTCGTCACCAGCGTTCTCGTTCTGGGCTATCCCATCACCGCTCTTCTGGGTGCGCTGCGCGCCGGTTCCACTCCCGACACCACCACGCTGGCCGGCCTGGCCCTGGTGGCGGTCGCCATCGCCGCCCTGGTCGTCGCCACCCTGCGAAGGACGGAGAAGCGCCCCGCATGACTGACGGTTATGTAAAGTTCGCCCGCTACGCGATTCCGCCCAACTCCCTGGGCTACTGCGGTGACAGCCGTCCCGACGACCTGGTCGAAATGCTCTGGGCCCCGGACGCGCGCCGCGACCTGCACCACGCCCTCCGGCAGTTCACCGGCGCCACTCCCCACCTGGCCGAGATCGCCCGCGAAAACGGCCGCCCCGGATTGTTCGACTACCCGGTGGTGGAGGCCTACTGGGTCGGCAACCACCTGCTGCGCCGCACCGACGGCGCCCGCTGGTCCGCCCGGGTGGAGTCCCGGCAGCGGGAGTCCGCCGGATTCCGGCTCCTGTCCGGTCTGTTCGGAGACTCGCCGTCCGGAACCTGGCAGCACCACAGTTTCCAGGTTTTCAAGAGCATGCAGGCCCGCCCCGAATTCACCGACCGTCTGTACGCCATGGATCAGTGCCGCATCGGCTGGGGAAGAGTTGAGCGGATCGGCGGGGACCGGGTCCACGTCCGGCGCCGCCCCTTAGTTGAAACCCGTGACGGCATTTGCCTGGGCCCGGCCGAACCGGTCGCCCTGCGCCTGGCCTGGCCCGACCTGGCCCTGCGGGAAGAACTGCGCATCGGTGACTGGGTCAGCACCCACTGGGGCTGGGTCTGCGAACGACTCACGACCCGCGACCTGTCCAACCTGGCGGCGGTCACCCGCCACAACCTCCGGCGGTTCTGGCCCGAAGCCAACCTGGATCCCGGCTTCGCCGTACCGCCCTTACTGAACGCCCCAATCCGTATCCCCCGACCCGCGCAAGGAGAGGTCACCCATGCCCGCCAGCGCTGAAAGACCCGTAGCCACCGGCGCCACCACCCACGTGCCCCGGGGCCTGCCGTACGGCGAACTCACCGCCCTGCTCGACACCCTGCTGGGCGAGTGCCGGGTCGCCGGGCCCGTCGAGCGCGACGGCGCCCTCACCTTCGGCTTCCTGGAAACGGCGGCCGACCTCGTGTTGACGCCCGAGCCGACCTTCGCCTCCTTCAAGGCCGCCGTGTTCCCATCCAGCGAAACCATCCTCGAGTACGCATTCGGCGAGTCCCCCGATCTGCAGCCGGTGTTGCCCGACGAGCCCACCGTCGTCTTCGGTCTGCATCCCTGCGATCTCCACGCTCTGCGCCTCACCGATCGGGTCTTCGCCGGCGGTTCGTGGGACGCCCCGCCCGACCCGGCCTACCTGGCCCGTCGCCGCGACCTCGTCGTCGTCGGCCTCGATTGCCGATCGCCCTGCGGCCCCGAGTCCTTCTGCCGCGACATGGGCACCCTGGAGATTGACGAAGGCTACGACGCAATCCTGGTTGAGTTCGGCGACCGTTACTTTGTCGAGATTGGCTCCGACGCTGGCGCCGCGCTGTTCGATCGTGTGGACACTCCTCCCGCCGACGCCGCGACCATCACTCAGGTCGAGGCCCTGCGCGAGAGCCGCCCGATCCGATTCACGCGCCGCCTGGACCAGCGCTTCGAGCACCTGCCCGAGATGCTGCGGTCGCATTCCAGCAGCAGCGTCTGGGAGGTCCTGGGCGCGAAGTGCCTGGCCTGCGGCTCCTGCACCGCCGTGTGCCCCACCTGCTTCTGCTTTGACGTGGTCGAGCAGCTGCGCTCCGACCTCAGCGGCGGACAGCGCTGCCGGGTCTGGGATTCCTGCCAGTTGCGCTCGTTCGCCCTCGTCGCCGGTGGGCACAATTTCCGCGATCGCCAATCGGCCCGCCAGCGTCATTTTGCGATGCACAAGTCGGCCGCCATCCCCGACGCCTACGGCGTCCCCGGCTGCGTTGGTTGCGGCCGTTGCGCATCGGCCTGCCCCGTGGACATAAACCAGATCGACATCTACAACATGCTCGCGAGGGAACAATGATGGTTTCCGTAGCTCCTACCCCGACGACTGACACCTACGTTCCGGTCGTCGCCCGGGTCGCCGGAGTCGCCGACGTCGGACCGCGTGAGAAACTGCTCACCATCGAGATGCCCGACGGCTCCCTGGGTCACCAACCCGGTCAGTTCGTGGCCGTCTTGCTGCCGGGCATCGGCGAGTGCCCGATCTCGATCTCTTCCGCTCCAAGCTCTGACCCAACTTTTCAACTCTGCGTGCGCGCCGCCGGCTCGGTTACCAACGCCGTGCACCGGCTCACCCCCGGCGCCCCGGTTGGAATCCGCGGCCCCTTCGGCCGCGGATTCCCGCTGGCGGAACTCAACGGCCAGGACGTCCTGTTGGTGGTCGGCGGGCTGGGCATGGCGCCGCTGCGATCCCTGCTGCTGTACCTGCTGCAGCGGCGCGAAGATTTCGGCCGCGTGAAGGTCCTGCTCGGATCGCGGACCCCCACCGACATTCTGTTCCGCGACGAACTGCTGGAGATCAGCGGCCGCGGCGATGTCGACATTCAACTCACCGTTGATGTCGGCGCCGACCGCTATCTGGGCAACGTCGGCCCAGTAACCAACCTGGTGCGCCGTTCCATCGTCCATCCCGAGCGCACGATCGCCCTGGTCGTCGGGCCGCCGGTCATGTACCGGTTCGTATTACAAGAGCTCTTCGACAAGGGCATCCCCGACGATCGTATGTACTTCTCGGTGGAACGCAACATGCGCTGCAGTGTCGGCAAGTGCGGCCACTGCCAGATGGGCCCTTACTTCGTCTGCCAGGACGGCCCGGTCTTCTGCTACACCGAGCTGCGCGGAATGCCGGAGGTGATCTGATGACCGCCGATGCGAGACCAACAGTCGCCGTCTACAGCTTCACCAGTTGCGAGGGCTGCTCGCTGGCGATCCTCGAATGCGAAGACGGGCTCCTCGACCTGGTCGGCAACGTCCGGCTGGTCAACTGGCGCGAGGCCATGGATCCCATCGAACAGACGTTTGATATCGCCTTCGTCGATGGATCCATCACGACCGAGCACGAGATTGACGAGATCAAAGACCTGCGCGCCCGCGCCGGCATCCTGGTGGCGCTGGGCGCCTGCGCCACCCACGGCTGCGTCAACATCAACCGCAACAACATCCCGCTGGCCCGGGCCAAGGAGATCGTCTACGGCATCGACGGCGACGCCCCCGAGTTCGACTCCCTCCCGGAAGCCCAGCCCCTGGCCAACTTCGTAGACGTCGATGTCGAACTCTTCGGCTGCCCGATCGACCGCACCGAGTTCCTGCAGTTGGTCGGTTCGGTCCTCATTGGCGCGGCCTGGTCACCGCCTGACCACCCGGTCTGTGTCGAGTGCAAGGCCGCCGGCATCGTCTGCCGCTTCCACCGCGGCGAGATGTGCCTGGGACCGTTAACCCGGGCCGGCTGTGGCGCGATCTGCCCCGTCTTCGGCGCCGCCTGCGACGCCTGCCGGGGCCTGTCGCCCGACGCCAACCTGGACTCGTTCAGCGAACTGGCGGCCTCCTACGGCGTCACCGAATCGAACCTCACCGAACGCCTGCAACAGTATGGCGCCCGCCAGGAGGCGATCTCCGAATGAGCGGCGAACGCACCGTAGCCATCAATGTCCACCATGTCACCCGGGTCGAAGGCCACGGGAACATCGCGCTCAACGTGACAAACGGCGTCATCGAGAAACTGGA
>CAYYTN010000116.1:0-1254 GCA_964474495.1 uncultured Chloroflexota bacterium | reverse complement strand
CGTCGAGTCGCCCCGGTTCTTCGAGGCCTTCCTGCGCGGCAAGAGCTGGGAGAACATCAACCACGTCACGTCCCGCATCTGCGGCATCTGCGCCACCGGCCACACCTGCGCCTCGCTGGCAGCCACCGAGGACGCAATGGGGATCGAAATCTCCGAGCAGACTCGCTTGCTGCGGCGGTTGGTGCTGAACGGCGAGTTCCTGCAGAGCCACATCCTGCACGTGTACTTCCTGGTCGCCCCCGATCTTCTGGGCGTCGGCAGCGTGCTGCCGCTGGCCGAATCGCACCCGGAGGTCGTCAAACGCGCCCTGCGCCTCAAGGCGCTGGCCAACGAGATTTGCCACATCATCTCCGGTCGCCACATCCATCCCATTTCCATGGTCCCCGGCGGCTTCACCAACACCGTCTCCGAGCGCTCCCTGCGGGACCTGCGCAAGCAGTTGGAAGAAGCGGTCCCCGACATCACCGCCACCGTCGAAACAATCGCCCCCCTGGAGCTGCCGGACGTGTCGCGCCCCACCGAATACCTGGCGCTGCGCAGTCCCGACGACTATTCCTACCTGGAAGGCGAGCTCTACAGCACTGCCGCCGGCGAGTTTGCGCGGTCCGCGTACCGCGAGATCGTCGAGGAGCGCCTGGTCGCCCATTCGATGTCCAAGCAGGCAACCATCGCCGGCAAGCCCTACGGGGTCGGCGCGCTCGCCCGGGTGAATATCAACTTCGACAACCTGGTCCCGGAGGTCAAGGCCGCCGCCGACGCCCTCGGCTTCGTCCCACCCTCCACCAACCCCTTCCACAACAACGTCGCCCAGGTGCTCGAAGCCGCCCAGTGCGTCTACGACTCCATCGCCACCATCGACGCCCTGCTCGATCGCGGCATCCGCGCCGAGAAGCCCGACGCGGTCCCGCGGGCCGGTCGCGGCGTCGGCGCCGTCGAGGTGCCGCGCGGTACTCTGTTCCACGAGTACGAGTACGACGACGAGGGCCGCATCCTCGACGCCAACCTCATCATTCCCACCGGCCAGAACCTGGCCAACTGCGAGGCCGACCTGCGCGAATTCGTCCCGCTCATGCTCGATCGACCCGAGCCCGAGATCGTCGCCTTCATGGAGGGCATTGTGCGGTCGTACGACCCGTGCATCTCCTGCTCGGTCCACCTGCTCGATGTCGAGTTCGTGCGATGACCGCAATCCGACGCTTCGACCCGTGCATCTCCTGCTCGGTCCACCTGCTCGATGTCGAGTTCGTGCGATGA
>CAYYTN010000115.1:0-8043 GCA_964474495.1 uncultured Chloroflexota bacterium | reverse complement strand
AAACAGCGTCAGTTGCTCGCCCATCCGATGCCCTCCTTCTGCGTGGCCGTTGCCCGCAAGCGGGACTCCGCCGGCGGCTCCGCACCTTACCGCGCCGTCGCGCCGCCCTCGATCCGCGCCTCGTCATCACTCCGCCGGCGCCGGCTCCTGTCTCCCCGGGCTCCGGGGCACATTTTCGCGCGAGCGCGGAGCGACTGCGGTATCGTTCGTATACGGCGAGTCCACACGGGGAATCTGAACGTGGCAGTGACCCCCACCGCCAATCGGGGCCTGCGCCGGCGCCTGGGCATCGGACGCCGCGGCGGGTTGGCCGGATACGTGTTCGTATTCCCGTCGATCCTCTTCCTGATCGTCTTTGTAATCCTGCCGATCATCGCCGCCCTCTACTACAGCCTGACCGACTACGACCTCATGCAGGCCCCCCGGTTTGCCGGGCTCAAGAACTACCGCAACCTGCTCGACGACGAACGCTACTTCCACGCCATCGGAAACACATTGTACTTCGCCGTCGGCACGGTCCCCGCCGGAGTCGCGACGTCGCTGGCCCTGGCGGTGCTGATCAACCGCCAAATTCGCGGCATCTACACCTTCCGGGCGCTCTTCTACATGCCGGTGGTCAGCTCGTTCGTCTCGGTGTCGCTCATCTGGCTCTGGTTCTACGAGCCGCAGTTCGGATTCTTGAATGAGATCCACGAGTTGCTGGGCCTACCGGGGCTGAAATGGCTGCGGTCGGCGCAGACCGCCATGATTTCCATCATCATCATGAGCGTCTGGAAAAACATGGGCCTGAATATGATCATCTATCTGGCCGGCCTACAGGGTATTCCTCCACATCTGTATGAGGCGTCGGAGATCGACGGCGCCAACAAGTGGAGGCAGTTCTGGGCCGTCACCTTCCCGCTGCTGGCCCCCACGACGTTCTTTGTCGTAATCGTGTACACCATCGGCGCCCTGCAGATGTTTGTCCAGGTCTTCATCATGACCAGCGGGGATGGCGGTCCGCAGAGCCCCTCCAACATCGGCGGCCCCCTGGACAGCACCGTGACGGTCGTGCTGCTCCTGTACTTCAACGCATTCGCCTATCTCAAGATGGGCTACGCCTCGGCGATGTCGTTCGTTCTGTTCCTCATTATTGGCGTCATCACCATCGCCAACACCCGCCTGCTCCGCTACGACGTCGGCTACTAGCCGCCGCCCGCCGCGGTTCCCACGCCGGTCGGGTCGCCGCCGCCCTCATTCGACACATCTTTTGCGCAGGTAAACCGTTCCGCAGTGACCAGCTTTCCCGTCGATGGAGGAGAACGATGGCGAAGATTGTCCAGGCAAGCGTAGATCCCTTCTAGTTCCACACCCCACCGGGGCGGCCATCGTGACCGCCCACGCCGGCGGCCGGGCCCAACCCCCGGGCGGCCGAACCTAGATCCGGCTCTGCCCCTCGTCTCCTTCCCAGCCTCCCGGCCCGGCCGACCACGGATCGCGCGCGAAGAACCCCGCGTCGGCGAGCTCCGTGGCACGAATCGGCCCCAGTTGCCCGGCGCCGGTGATTCCGTGCCGCACGCCGTCCTTCTCGAGCTCCACGTACGTCGCGAACCAGTCCTCCAGCACCCTCCGCATCTCCGCAATCCGGCCGGCGTGCTCTCCGGCTTCGATCAAGTTGTTGCGTTCGCCGGGATCAGATTCGAGATCGAAGAGCTCGTTGGGGCCGTCAAGGTAGCGGTGCACGTACTTCCAGCGCGCGTCCCGGACCATCCGCGTCGGCCCGTACTCGTCATAGACCACCACATGCTCCCGGCCGACGGATTCGCCTCCCAGCAGCTCCGCCAGGAAGCTGCGTCCCGGCAGGTTTCGGTCTTGCGGCAAATCCAGTCCCAGATAGTCGATCAGCGTCGGCATGAAGTCGTAGTTGCTGACCAGCGCTTCCTCCACCGCTCCCGCCGGTATCCGGCCCGGTTGGCTCGCGATGAACGGCACTTTGACCGAGTTCTCGTACATGTTCAGCGGCGACGTGCCGTTGCCCTTGCCCCAGAATCCGTGCTGCCCGCAGCTGAAGCCGTTGTCGCCGGCGAATATCACTAGGGTCGTCTCCGCGATTCCCATTGCTTCCAGCCGGTCCAGGATTCGCCCCACGTCCGCGTCCATCGCGGTGACCGCGGTAAAATACCCCTTCAGCATCTCCCGGTTTCCCATGAACTGCTTCGTGAAATCGGTGGCCCAGGGATGCAGCGGCTCCTGCGGACAGGACTTGAATTCGCAATCATCGTAGGAATCCACGATCTCCTGCGGGTGCCCGGTCCACGGACTGTGTGGCGCCGTGTAGTGCACGCTCAGATAGAACGGATTCGGCCCGCCGCCATGTCGATCGATGAACGCCAGCGCATCGTCGGTGATGACGTTCGTCACGTAGCCGGGCTCGGTCGCCAGTTGCCCGTTCCGCACCATCGGGGCGTCGTTGTACGGGCCGCCGCCGAATTGGTGCACGAACCAGTGGCTGAACCCGTGCTGGGCTAGCTGGCTGGCGCCCAGGTGCCATTTGCCGCTTATCCCGCAGGTCCACCCGGCCTCCGCCAGGATGTCCGTGTAGCAGACTTCGCCATCCAGGTAGAGCGGAGCGCCCGGGCCAACCTCCTGGCCCCGAATCCAGTCGTGCACCCCGTTCTGTGACGCGATCCGGCCGGTGAGGTACGTCGCCCGGCTCGGGGAGCAGACTGGCGTGGACGCGAAGAAGTTCGCGAACCGCACCCCGGCCGCCGCCAGGCGGTCGATATTGGGCGTGCGAATCTCCGGGTTCCCATAGCAGCCGTTGGCCCAGATACCCTGGTCATCGGTGAGGATGAATACCACGTTGGGACGGTCGGCTGCCTCGGGCGCGGCGGGTTCACCTCGGTTGCGGGCAGTCATGGTCGTCCTTCTTCCTCTTCGGTAATCGCTCGATCGCGACGACCACCGGCGCCCGCTATGTTGCCACGCCGCCCGCTGTCCGCGCCGTCACCCCGTAGCAGCCCCGGGCAGGCGCGCTCCAGACCTCCGTGGATTTGACAGGCCCTCGAAGCCTCGCAACGATGTCACCAACCGGGTCATGCGTCGAAGGAGGAGAACGATGGCGAAGATCATCCAACCGGGCGTAGACCCCTTCTACTTCCACTACCCCACCGGGGCGACCATCGTGACCGCCCACGCCGGCGGCCGAGACAACGCCATGGCCGTGGCCTGGCACACCGCCGTCTCGCGCGAGCCCCCCTACTACACCGTCTCCATCTCCCCGAAGCGCTTCACCCACGGGCTGCTGGCGAAATCGGGCGAGTTCGTCGTCAACTTCATGCCCGCCGACCAGGGCGAGTTGGTGGCCCTGGTGGGCGGCTGCGGCGGAGACAAGGTGGACAAGTTCGACGCCTTTCAAATCGACGCCCAACCCGGCTCACAGGTTTCCGCGCCCGTCCTGGACACCGCCTTCGCCGCCTACGAGTGCCGCGTCGCCGGCCGCCACACTTACGGCGACCACGACCTCTTCGTCGGTGAAATCGTGGCGGTTCAGTGGGAGGAGACGGCCTTCGCCGACGACGGCCAGTTCGACCTCGATCGCGGCTCCCCAATCGCCTACCTGGGCGCGGATCGTTATGTCGAGCTGACCAAACCGGTCGACCTTGACGGCGAGATTCTGTCCCGGGCGGTGCTCGACTCCGACTGACCGCGCACCGGCGCGTCGCCGGATTCAATCTCGCCCCCCGGCCCTGATCTCCGTTGGCCGCCGGCCCGTCGCTGACGGATGCTTTAGGGCGCGGTCAACGCCACCAGTCGCCCCTGGACCGCCAATCGGGTTTGTGCCCAACCGTCTCACCGGGAGTTATGTCAAGATCATGAGTGCGCCGAACCGCCAGATCGACTTCGTCCCCTCGCCCGAGCTGTACCCATTCGAGTCCTGCTGGCTCGACAGCTCCGTCGGACCGGTGCACTACATCGACGAAGGCGCCGGGCCGGCCATCCTGTTCCTGCACGGCAACCCGACCTGGAGCTTCCTCTACCGCAAGATCATCAAGCTGCTGCGCGACGATTTCCGCTGCATCGCCATCGACTACCCGGGCTTCGGGCTGTCGGTGCGGCCGCCGGGCTACGGGTACATGCCCTGGGAGCACGCCGTCATCGTCGGCGAACTGGTCCGCGAACTGGACCTGCGGGACGCCGTCATCATGGGCCAGGACTGGGGCGGGCCGATCGCCATGCACACCGCCGCCGAGGAGCCCGATCGCTTCCGCGGCCTGGTTATGGGCAATACCTGGTACTGGCCCGCCGAGGGCATGATGATGAACACCTTCGGACTCATCATGTCCAGTCCGCCGATCCAGTGGCTGATCCGCCGCAAGAACCTGTTCGTCGAGCGGGTGATTCCCATGGTGACCGGCATAGATCTGACCGACGCGGAGATGGATCACTACCGCCTGGTGCAGCCGGAAGGCATGCGCGAGGGCGCGGCGGTGTTCCCCCGGGCGATCCGTGGGTCGAAGGAATGGATGCGCGGGCTGGAGCAACGCGTGCGCGAGCGTCTGCTGGACAAGCCGCTGCTGCTGACCTGGGGAATGGGCGATTTCGGATTCAAGGCGGCGACGAACATCCCGCGCTGGCAGCGCGGCTTTCCCGACGCCCGGGTTGTGGAACTACCGGACGCCAAGCACTTCATCCAGGAAGACTCGCCGGACGAGATCGCCGCCGCCATTCGTGAGCAATACGGCTAACCGCGCGACCGACTCCAACAACGGCCGAAGCGCCGGCGACGGATAACCCGCCGCCGGCGCACCGACTTCGTTGGCCCGGGGCGCTCGCGCTCAGTTGCTGGAGGAGAGAACCACCGCTCGCCGGCCGGTCGCCGGTCGCGGCTCGGCCACCCGGGGCTTCGCCGGCGCGGCGTCCGCGGTTCCTTCCGGGCCCATCTGCGGCAGCCATTCCAGCCACTGCGGCAGGTACCAGTTGCGGTCGCCCAGGAGTTTCATGGACGCCGGCAGCAGCACCGACCGGATAATCGTCGCGTCGATCAGAACCGCGACTCCGAGACCCAGCCCGAACTGCTGCATCCCGATCATCCGGCTCATCGCGAACGCCCCGAAGACTCCGACCATAATGGCGGCCGCGCTCGTGATCTGCCCGGCCGTGACCTTGATTCCCTCGGAGACCGACTCATCGTTGCTGGCGCCGGCGTCGTGGGCTTCCTTGACGCGGCTCAGCAGCAGCATGTGGTAGTCCATCGAGAGTCCGAACAGGATGCCGAACAGGAACAGCGGCAGCCAGGCCATGATGATCCCGGTGGCTTCCGAGCCCAGGAAGCTGATTCCCCAGCCCCACTGGAACACCATCACCAGCACCCCGTAGGCCGCGCCGACCGAGAGCAGGTTCAGCACTACCGCCTTCACCGGAATCACCAGCGAACGGAACATCACCAGCATCAGGATGAAGGCGAACCCGAGTACGAAACCGAACACGTAAGGGGCCTTCTCGTACATGCTGCCCACGAAGTCCATGGTCCCGGCGGTCGCGCCGGTGACGTAGGCCCTGGCGGAGGTGTCGGCGAAGGCCGCCGGAATGATCACCTCGCGCAGGCGCTCGACGGCCGCCCGCGATTCGTCACCTTCCAGGTTTCCACTCAGCGGCACGGTCACCGTCAGCAGGTCGCCGGCCCGGTTGGTGTTGGTCTCGAACGGAGCCGAGTAGGCGCGGTCCGCGCCGACCGTGTCGATCAGCGCGGCGACGGCCGCCTGCACGTCCGGGGCGGACACGTCGTCGGCATCGACCACGATCCACGCCGGCTGGGTCAGGCCGGCGGTGAAGTGCTCTTCCAGCATCTTGTAGGCCTGCTTCGCCTCAGCCGCGTTGGGCAGGCTCGCCGCGCCCTGGTTGAACCCGAGGTTTAGGGAGGTCGCCGGCACCGCCAGCGCGATCAGCGCCGCGGCGGAAACTGTCGCGAAGATCGCCGGGCGGGCCAGGACCCGGTCCGCGATCGCCCCCCAGATACCGCCGCCCGAGTTGCCGGTGGGCAGGAACGGAATTCGCAGCCGGTTTACGTTGTCACCCAGCAGCGCCAGGATCGCCGGCAGCAGCGTCAGCGAGCCAATCAGCGCCACCAGTACCACGATGATCGCCGCGATCGACAGCGAGATGAAGATCGGGTTGTTGGTCAGTATGAGTCCGGCCAGCGAGATCACCACGCTGATTCCCGCGTAGAAGACCGCTCGTCCGGTCGTATTGCTCGCGGCCGCGATCGCCTCCAGTTTCGCCCGCCCGGCCTGCCGCTCCGCGCGGAAGCGGCTGATGATGAACAGTGAGTAGTCGATGCCGACCGCCAGGCCCATCAGCAGGATCATTTCGGCGTATGCGCCGTCCAGCGCGTATGCCTGGCTGACGATCGCGGCGATCGCGGTGGCGATGAAGATTGCCCAGATCGCCAGAACCAGCGGGATCACCGCCGCCACCACCGCCCGAAACGCCAGCAGCATGATGCCCAGACCGAGCACCAGGGTAACCAGCAGGATGCGCGACATGTCTTGCTCGGATATCTCATCCATCTGCGGCCAGACGTTGCCGGTCATGGCCATCGCAAAACCGTGGCCCTCCTGCCCGGACGCGCGCACCACGTCGAGCGCCGCGTCAATCCTTGCTTCGACGATTTCGCGTTCCTCGGCGCCCGCGAACGTTACCTGCGCCAGCACCGCGTGGCCGTCCTCCGACACCATCTCCGGGCTGCCGGTGTTGTAGAAACTGAAGACTGACTGAACTTCGGCCAGGCCGTTGAGTTCGCCGGTCAGTTCTTCCACCCGGGCGCGAAACTGCGGGTCGTCCGCCGTGAGCGTCGTGTGGCTTATTACGAGCAGTTCGGTCTGGTCTTCGACGCCGGCGGATTCCTCCCGCTTGTCGGCGCGTTTCTCCAGCAGCTCCGCGGCGATTTGCGATTCGCCGACGCCGCCGCCGTCGCTGCCCAGTTCCTTGGTCTCGAACGTGCTCGACGCGAACCCGGCCAGCACCAGGGTCATCACCGCCGCCAGCACGACCCACCAGCGATGGCTCGCGCTCCAATCCGCCACCCGCGCCGTGGGGGAGAGCCGGATGCTCTCCCCGGTACTCTCGAATTCGCTTGCCGCTGCCTGTCTCATGGTGTCCCCCGGTCAGTGTTTTTTGTACCACCACGAGAACACGAACGAGCGGTCACAACCGGCATCGACACCCCGACCTAAATCCCAATCGTCAGCCCGACCTAGTTGCCGGCGACCGCGCTACGCCCGAGGGCCTAGACCTTTGGTGCTAATCACAGGCATCAGCGCGGTGTAATCCGCCAGATTGAAAAGGCACGACCCGGGCCGTCTTCTCACGCATGCTCACCCGGAGAGCGGAAATCGCGGACCCGCTACGCCGGGGTCAACCTCGCCGTCGCCCCTGCTACTAGAACCCCTTGTCGGCGCACTGGCGGTTGATCTCGTCGATAATCTCGCGCACGCGGATCGACTCCGCCTGGGTGAACTGCGGCAATTCCTTCAGCCCGGCCGCGATGCAGCGGTGCACCGCCCGCGCCTGGTACACGAAGCCGTGCTGGTTGCCGTGGCCCCAGGTCCAGCCCTGGTACTCAATCAGCTTCTCACCGTCCCAGCGCGAGCCGGCCGGCTCGCCCCGGGTGAAGGGCGCCGGCGTCGGCACCGGGTACTCGAACCGCTTCACGCTGTCGAACGAACCGTGGCTGGGATTGCGGTCGTTCTCCCAGTGGGATTCGTAGAAATCACCCACCCAGCCCTCGCTCGGGTCCAGCTCCCAGCGCTGGTTGTGGGCGTCGCCGGAGGCGACGTATTCGCCATCCGGCCCGGGCACCGGCGGCCAGCCGGCGCGGATGGTCAGCGCGGTCGGGTGGTGGGCCGGAGCCTCAACCGAGATGCGCCCGGTGGTGCCGATGTACTCGGCCACTTCCGGGAAGCGCCCCGACGGGAAGGTGATCACCGCCACGCCCTCCTGCTGCGTGTATTGCAGGACCACCGCGGATGGGCTCGGGATGTGCCCGGAGTAGACGCCTTCGGG
>CAYYTN010000114.1:0-8166 GCA_964474495.1 uncultured Chloroflexota bacterium | reverse complement strand
CGGTGGTGCTGGTCGAGTTACCGGGCAGCGACGGCGGGATGGCGCGACGCTACGACGTGACGACCGGACGGGGCCTGGCGGAGGCGCTGCGCGAGAGCAGTGGTCCGACGGCGACCCCGGAGGCCGGCGGGATCAAGGGGCTGACGGTGGTGGTGGAGGGTGATGGGGGTACGGACGCCGAGGACCTGGCGGCTTCGGCGACATCGACCGACTACCTGACCTCGATCCGCGACGCCGGAGCCTGGGTGGTGGCGCTCTGTGGCCCGGCGACGGACTCGGCGGTGGCGCTGACGATGGGGCCGGTGTGCGACGGGGTGGTGCTGGTGGCGACCCACGGCAAGACCGACCGGGTGCGGGCGGCGCGGGTGGTGGGGCAGATGACCGGCGCGCGAACGCGGGTGCTGGGGGTGGTGATGGGGCCGGTGGCGGGGAACGCGGACGCGGTCTAGCCGGCCAGGCGGACGCGGCCGGCGACGAAACTCCGCTCTTCGCCGCCGTCGGTGCGCATCCGCAGGCGGCCATCCTGGCCGAATCCGACGACGACACCGCGGACGGATGCGGATTCGGTTTCCACGATGACGCTCCGGTCCAGCAGCGAGGAGCGCTCCCGCCAGGCGGCGTCCAGCGCCCGGGGATCGGCCCGTAGCTCCCCGTAGAGCCGCGCGAGCCGATTCAGGACCGCGGCGGCGACCGCTTCGCGATCGCACGGCCTGCCGAGTTCGTCGGACGCCGTGGTCGCCGGGTAGTCGGGGTCGACAATCTCGCCGGCCGCGAAATTGAGATTGGCGCCGAGCCCTACGATCGCGCGGCCGGCGGTGGTCTCCACGAGCACGCCGCCGACCTTGCGGTCACGGATGACGCAGTCGTTGGGCCACTTGACCAGCACGTCCAGCCCGGTGGCGGCGCCCAGGCCGCCGACCAGCGCCAGCGCGCCGAGCGCGGTGAGGGCGGCGGGGGGGAGGGGCGGGTCGGGCGCCAGGACGATCGAGGCCAGCAACGAACCGCCCGGCGGCGACTGCCAGGTGCGGCCGCGGCTCCCGCGCCCGGCGGTCTGGAAATCGGCCAGGAACACCGCGCCGTGGCCGGCGTCAGCGGCGCGGGCGTCGTCGTTTGTCGAGGCGGTTACGGCGACGTGGCGCAGGTCCCAGGGCAGCCCCGGGTCAAGGCGCGCGCGCAGGCGGCCGGGATCGAACGGCGGGACGGGACCGGGCACCGAATTCCCCCGGCGATCGTCGGGGAGCCTAGTAGTTGAAGGCTTCCTTGAGTTCGGCGACGGTCATTTGCGGCTTCATCTTCGCCAGGGAAGCGCCCTCGCTGTCGCGGACCTGCTTGACGCCATCGATAACTCGGGCGGCGATTTCGTGGGGAATCTTGACTACGCCGTTGAGGTCGCCGTGAAGGATGTCGCCGGGCTCGATGAGGCAGCCGGAAATCTCGACCGGCTTGCCGACGCTGACAGTGCGCAGAGAACCGTGGGAGACGCAAATGCCCTGGGCGAAGAACTGGACGCCGCCGATCTCGCGGATTTCGTTGAGGTCGCGGATTACGCCGTCGGTGACGACGCCGACGGCGCCGAGTCCCTTAACGGCGGTGGTCATCATCTCGCCCCACTGGGAGGCGCGGCGCGGCTCGGGGGAAACGTCCTTGAAAACGCAGATGACCGGCTTGGGGCTGTCTTCGATGGCCTGGAAGTACTCGAGTCGCTTGGCGCGGTTCTTGTCGCCGCCGGTGGGGACGGCCTCGATCTCGACGGTGACGGCGTAGCCGATGACCGGGTCCATTTCGGGAAAACGGCACTGGATTTCGGGTCCGCAGTAGCCCTCGAAGGGGTCGCGGACGTCGAAGGTTTCGATGGCGTTGGCGATGGTCGGGCTGTCGACCTGGCGCAGTTCTTCGAGTTGCTCGGGGGTCAGATTGGCGGGCACGGGGCTGGCTCCTGGGGGTGGTGGGTCCGGCGCGATCGGTGCGATCTGGCCGGCCGCGGGGATGTTACCAATAGTCCTCGGTGATGACCTGCGCCTCGCGGCCCTCGGTGACAAAGCCTTTGGCGGCCAGGGCTGCGGAGCAGTCCTCGATCATGCCGGGATGGCCGCAGAGGTAGACGGCGGCGGATTCGGGAACGAGGCGCGACTGCATGAGTTCCAGCAGCGACGGCTCGAGCCGCGGGGCGATGCGGCTGTCGCCGGTCTCGCCCAGGATCAGGCGGATGAGATCGTTGGCGCGGCCGACGCTGAGGCGATCGTCCCAGGCGGGGCTCTGGTGGGGACGGCTGATCGCCGGGATGTAGGTGAGGTTCAGGCCCGGGACGGCGGCGCACTCTTCGAGGTAGGCGCGATAGCCCAGGTCGCTGGTGTAGGAGACGCCGTGGATGATGGTGAGATTGCGCTCGATGGGCTCGCCGCGGCGCAGGTCCTCGCGCATCTTGCGGGCCATTGAAACGAACGGCGCCAGGCCGGTGCCGTTGGAGACGGCGATGATGTTGGGGCCGGTGGTGCGGTCGAGGACGAAATGGCCGGCCGGGCGCTCCAAGAACAGCAACTCGTTGCCGACGCGGTTGCCCCAGAGCGCGCTGGTGAGCACGCCGGGAGTGTCCTCACCGAGGGCGCCGCCGGACTCGACCAGGTAGATGTAGAACTCAAGCTCGTTGAGTTCGTAGGGCGACGAAGCGATCGAGTACTGGCGCGGGCGGGGGTCTTCGTCAGGCTGCGACCAGAGGGCGAGCTGGGCGTACTGGCCGGGCTTGAATTCGCGGAAGGGCTGCCCGTTGGGGCGCACGATCCGGAACAGGCCGAGCTGGTGCGGGCCGACGATCTCGATTTCGGAGATGACGGCGGTTTCCATGCGCTCGCGCAGGTCACGGCGCGCCCGTGGCGCCGGGGCGGCTTCGTCGTCGGCGGATGAGTCGGTCATGCGGATGGCTCCTGATTCCCTGGTACCGGGGGGCCGACGCGGGGCGTCGGGAGTCGCCATCTTAGCCGCTTGACCGGCGCGGGGACCACGGGGAAGCGGCCTTCTCCAGGGCGCTAGCCCATCTGGTCGATGATTGCCTCGGCGGGATCGACCATGATCTCGGCCAGCGTCGGGTGCAGGTGGGGGATCGACGCCACATCGTAGACGGTGGCGCGGAAGTGCATCAGCACGATGGCTTCGTGGATCAGGTCGGCACCCTCGGGCCCCAGGATGTGGACGCCGAGGATTTCGCCGGAGTCGGCGTCGGCGATCATCTTCACCAGCCCCTTGGCCTGGCCCATCGTCAGCGCCTTGCCCTGCTCCTCGAAGGATTCGATGGCGGTCAGGATCGGGCGCTTCGACCTGGCGGCCTGTTCGTCGGTGAGGCCGACGATGCCGATGGCCGGGTCGGTGAAGACGGCTTCCGGGACCAGGCGGTGGTCGAAGGTGAGCGGCGAGTCGTTGAAGGCGTTGTGGCCGATGATTTCGCCATGGCGGACCGCTACGTGGACCAGCTGATGGGCGCCGACGATCGGCCCGCCGACGACGTCGCCGCCGGCGAAGATGCGCGGGTTGGAGGTTCGCATCTGATCGTCGACTTCGACCCAGCCGTCGGTGCAGTCGACGCCGGCGGCGTCGCAATTCAGGCCGGAGACGGCCGGCCGGCGGCCGACGGCCAGCAGGATCTCCCGGGCGGAATAGGTCTCGACCCGGCCGTCGACGTGGACGGTGCAGGTCTTCAGGCCGTTGCGGAGCTCGACCTTTTCGAGCCAGGTGTCGGTCACGAACTTCACGCCCTCGTCGGTCATGTAGCGGGTGAGCGCGGCGGCGATGTCGGCGTCCATGTTGCTCAGGATCAGCGGGCTGCGCTGGATGACGGTGACCTCGACGCCGAGCCGGCAGAAGAGCTGGGCGAATTCCAGCGCGATGGCGCCGCCGCCGAAGACGATGAGCGACTCGGGGAGCTCGGGGAGCAGCGGGATGTCGTCGCTGGTCAAGTAGCCGGCCTCTTCCAGCCCGGGCGGGTGCTTGCCGGATTCGGTGCCGGGAGTGCGGGGGACGGAGCCGGTGGCGATGACGAAGCGGTCGGCGGTGAGGGTGCGGTCGCTGAGGCGGACGCTTTCCGGGGAATCGAACCGGGCCCAGTCGCGGATGATGTCCACGCGGTCGAGTCCGCGGGCGGAGTCGTGGCGGTAGTCGGCGAACTCGGTGACCAGGTCGGCGGTGCGCTGCACGATGCGCGGCCAATTGATGACCGGGGCCGAGGTCTCGATGCCCAGTTCGGAGCTCTCGCGGACCAGCTGGGCGATCTCGGCGGAGCGCAGCATGGCCTTCGTGGGCATGCAGCCGCGCAGGATACAGAGCCCGCCGAAACGCTCGCCGCCTTCGATGAGGGCGACCGATTTGCCCTGGTCGCTGGCGACGCGGGCGGCGTGGTAGCCGGCGGAACCGGCGCCGACGACGGCGAGGTCGTAGTCAGCCATGCGGGGCTAGTCCTTCCCGGTGGCCCGGACGGGTCAGGGCGGCCAAACTGAAACGCCGCTAATGATATCCGCCCCGACGGGCCGCCGGCCGCCTAGAGGTGCGGTCGCGGGATCGGTGGGGAGATGCGGACCGGGATCGGCTCCGGGTTGCGCGCCAGGCGCAGTAGCAGCAGCGCGCGGGCCTGGTGCAGCGAAAATCCCAGGTTGCGGAGCCCGGTTTCGAGCCGGCGCATCTGGTTGGGTTTTAGCATCATTTCGTTCGCCGCCTTCGGTCTCCGCCGTCGTGGGCGGGCGACCGGTAACGCATTCGCCAGCACCATAATGCACCGATCCGGGCCTGCTGTGAGTATTAAAGCTCACAATGCTGCTCAAAAGGTTTGAGGGATTGGCGGGCTTCGAGGGAGAGTAGAGTGTGGGAAAAATCGAGCGGGCGCGGCGCGGATGTGGTTGAGGTCCGCGAGCCCGGATACGGATCTTATGACCAAGGTAGAGGAACGCGGAGAGACGCTGGATCGGTGGGTGGGGATCGGCGAGGCGTCGCGACTTCTGGGAGTGCGGCCGGCCACGGTGCGGCGCTGGACGAAGCAGGACCGCCTGAAGGCCTTTGTGACCCCGGGCGGTCACCGGCGCTACAAGGTCGGCGACCTGCTGGAGTACACCGACCGCAACCTGCGCTCCGAAGAGGAGGCGGCCGGCCTGGCGGCGCTGACCGCCACCGACCGCCGCGAGGAGGTCTCGGCGGCGCGCGAGCAGGCGTGGTACGGGCTGCTGGACCAGTCGGATCGCGAAGCCTACCGGGAGCGCGGGCGCGAGACGCTGCGGCTGATCGAGTCGTTCCTGGGCGACGGCGGCGGCGACGAGGTGACCGCGGCGATGGAGGGGCAGGGGTCACGCTACGGAAACCACGCGGCGGACCTGGGGATGTCGCTGCGGGAGTTGATCGCGGCGTTCAACCTGTTTCGGCGGCCGCTGATCGCACGGATCGAGACGGTCGAAGGGGTGACCTCGCGGCAGGGGATGTTCGAGCGAATCACCGACGTGTTCGATTTGTACATGGCGGCGATGGTGGAGGCGTACCTGGAACGGACGCTGCGGCCGATTACGGCCCGGCAACGCGAGACCGACCGGGGTGGCGGCGCGGGCAAATAGATCTAGAATGTGGACCCCGGCGCGGGCGATGGCGGACGCCGCCCACCACCAGAGCCGGGGATCGGTTGCAGCGCAGGCAGGCCAAGGGAGGCTCCCGTGTTCAGGTTCATTGGCAAGTTAATCCGGATGGCAATCATCCTCAGTGTCATCGCGACGATTTTCAACAAGGTCGTCAAGCCGCGGATGAACCCGGGCGAAGAAGAGTCGGCGTAGCGCGGCGACGGACGCTATTCAGGAGGAGGACGCGGGAGAGCGAATGATAGGGCGGGCGGGGTGCGTGGCGGGGGCGGTTGAGCGGGGACGGAGTTGACGGCGGAGCGGGCCGAGCCGCCGCCGATCCCATGGCGGCGCAACGTCTGGGTGCTGACGTTCTCGGGCTTCGTGACCTTTGTCGGGATCGGGTTCATGTACCCGCTGATCCCGCTGTACCTGCAGCAGATCGGGATCACCGACGCGCAGGATGTGCGGCTGTGGGCGGGGGCGATCGGCACCGGGCAGGGAATCTCGTTCGCGCTGTCGGCGCCGCTGTGGGGGATCCTGGCGGATCGGGTGGGGCGCAAGCCGATGGTGGTGCGGGCGATGGTGGTGAGCGGGTTCGGGGTGGCCTCGGTGGCGCTGATGCACGACCCCTGGCTGATCCTGGTGGTGGTGACGCTGCGGGCGTCGGCGTCGGCGCCGGGAACCACCGCCAACGCGTTGCTGTCGGCGACGGTGCCGAGTGGGCAGTTGACCCGGGCGATCTCCTCGATGCAGGCGGCCCAGGTGGTGGGGATGAGCGGCGGGCCGATGCTGGGCGGGACCTTCCTGATTGGCGGGGCGATCAGCGTGCTTGCCGGGATCCTGGTGCTGCTGTTCGTGGTGGAGCGGTTCGAGCGCCCGGAACAGACGGCGGGACGGCCGTCGGTGTTCCAGAATGCGGCCGCGGCGCTGAAAGGGCCGCTGATGGTGCTGGTGGCACTGCAGGGGCTGCTGTGGATGGTGGGCAACGGCACGATCCCGATCATGACCTTGCACGTGCAGGAACTGGGCGGCACGGAGTCGGCGGCGCTGACGACCGGGATCATCCAGGGGCTGTTCAGCGGGGCGGCGGTGGTGGGGATCGTGGCGACGGCGCGGCTGATCGATCGTTTCGGATTCCGGGCGGTGCTGCTGTGGGCGTCGGTTGGCTTCGGGGCGTTGTTCGTGCCCCAGGGGTTGGCAACGAACGTGGTGGCGCTGGGGGCGGCGCGGATGGCGCAGGGAGTGTTTTTCGGACTGATCGGGCCGGCGGTGCAGTCGCTGGTGGGGCTGGCGGCGCCGCCGGATCGCCGGGCTACGGCCTACGGGACGCTGGCGACCTTCAGCGGCGGCGGTGGGGCGCTGGGACCGATGTCCCTCGGAGCGGTGGCGGCGGTGGTGTCGCTGCCGGCGTCGTTCTTCGTGGCCGGGCTGCTGGTGGTGCCGGTGGTGGTGCTGGTGCTGACGAAGTTGGATATCGGCCGGATCCTGCAGGCCGCCAGGGCGGCGGAGGCGACGGAGGCGACGGAGGCGGCCGAGGGGCGTTAGCGGGCCGGAGGTCGGAGATGGCTACCGGCGACCGCGGCTAGAGAGAGGCGGTCGGAGACCGTGGTGGTCGGTGGCCTGCTGGTAGGCGTGGGCGGTGCGCAGAACCAATGAGTCGTTGAACTTGCGGCCGGACAGCATCAGGCCCACCGGCAACCCGGCGGCGTCGAGCCCGCAGGGCACCGAGATGGATGGCTGATGGGTGGCGTCGAAGACGGCGGTGAAAGTGAGGATGCGGCCGTACTCGCGGGTGTCGATCTCGGCGGTTACCCCGGCGGTGCGGTGGGTGGTGGGGGTGGCGATCAGGTCGACGGTCTGGAGTAGCTGGTCGGCCAGGCGCACGATCTCCACCTGGCGGTTGGCCCAGCCGTGATAGTCGGCGGCGGTGGCGGCGTAGCCGCGGTGCAGGCGGTCCATGACGTCCTCGCCGATGCGGTCGGAGATTTCCGGATCTTCGATGCGCTGGCGGTGCACCCAGGAGCCCTCGACCGGCACGAAGCGGCGGTCGTCGCGCAGCGGGAACTCGGCCCAGGGGATTTCAATTTCGACGATCTGCGCGCCGAGCCCGCGCAGGTCTTCGATGGCGGCGCGGACCAGTCGCTCGACGTCTGGCTCGAGATCGTCGAAGAAGAAATTCGTCGGGACGCCGATGCGCCGCCCGCGGATGCCGGCACGGAGTCCGTCGGTGTGGTCTATGGGGGGGCGATCCGCGGAGTAGGGATCGGACGGGTCGTAGCCGGCCAGGACGTTCAGCAGCAGGGCGCAGTCGAGCGCCGAGCGGGCCATCGGGCCGACGTGATCGAGGGTCATCGAGACGGGCCAGACGCCGCGCCGGGAGACCAGCCCGAAAGTGGGCTTGTGCCCGGTGATACCGCAGTGGGCGGCGGGCACGCGGATCGAGCCGCCGGTGTCGGAGCCGAGCGCCCCGGCGGCCATGCCATTCGAAATGGCGACGCCGGAGCCGCTGCTGGAGCCGCCGGGGATGCGGGTCGGGTCCCAGGGGTTGGGCGGGGTGCCGTAGTGCGGGTTGATGCCGGTGCCG
>CAYYTN010000113.1:6626-8173 GCA_964474495.1 uncultured Chloroflexota bacterium | reverse complement strand
ATCGACAAGTTCAGGGAGGCCGGCGTGGCAGACATCCCGCACGTACGGGCAGCGCGCCGTGTACGGGCACCCTGATGGAAGGGCGGTCTGATCCGGAGGCGCGCCGGGGATCGTAACCAGCGGTTTGGAACGGTCACCGGCGAGGCCGGGTGCCGATCCCAGCAAACCCAGCGTATATGGGTGCAGCGAGCGATCGAACAATTCGTCCACCGGCGCATGTTCGACGATGTGCCCCGCATACATAACCGCCACGTACTCACAGAATCCGGCGACCAGGGCGAGGTCATGGGTTATCAGAATGACCGCCATGTCCAGTTTGCTCTGAAGCTCGGCCAGGAGTTCAACCACCTGCGCTTGAATCGTCACGTCCAGCGCCGTGCTGGGCTCGTCCGCGATCAAGAGCTTCGGTTGACAGGAGATCGCCATCGCGATCATTGCCCGCTGTTGCATACCGCCGGAGAATTGGTGAGGGTAGTCATTCACGCGATCGGCGGCCGACGGGATCCCGACCAGGTCAATCAGTTCCACCGCCCGGCGTCGGGCGTCCTGCTTGGATAGCCCCAGGTGCAGGCGCAACGCCTCCATTATCTGGTTCCCCACCGTGTAGACCGGATTCAGCGCGCTCATAGGGTCCTGGAAGATCATCGCGATCTCCCCTCCACGAACGCGCCGCATCTGCTCGCCGTCCAGTTCCAGCAGATCTCTTCCCTCAAATACCACCTGCCCGTTCGTGATCCGGCCCGCCGGTTCGGGTACCAGCCGCATCACTCCAAGCGCACTTACGCTCTTGCCGCAGCCCGATTCGCCGACGATGCCCAGAGTCGCCCCGCGGTCGATGTCGTACGAGATTCCGTTCACCGCTTCGACGACCCCCTCATCGGTATTGAACCGAACCGCGAGATCGCGCACCTGCAGCAGTGCTTCCGACGCACTCATGCGAGCTGATCGAGCCAGCCGCTCAAGACTGCCCGCCACCAGTGGGCGCGCGGTCGACCTCGCTGCTTGGCGGCGTTTCGCGGTTACCCGGCCGGGTGGCATCGCGGCTGGCGGCGACCAGTTCCAATGAGACTCCAATCTCGATCAAGGCGGGCGTCCCAGATCGAAGGTCCCACCGGAGCACGCCTTCTGGTGAAGGTGAAGTCCATCATAGAACAAGCCTCCTTACACCGCGAGGCGGGATCCCGGCCAGGGCACCGTCTTGTCGGCGGCTTTCCCGGCGGTGGCGCCCCGCCGGACTCGCCAGCACATCCCTGTTACCCTGCGCCCGTTGCGGGGCGGTCCGCCGTGCACCTACCAGGAGGCGACGATGTCGATATTCAAGATGGTTGCCGGAATCGCCCGGCTCGATTGCCTATCGTTCATTCTTGATGAAGATCTCGCCCAGCGGGACCGGATTGCGTGGCGAATGGAATCGGCTACTCTCGACCCGGCGAATCCGCTGATTGAGCCCCACTATCCGTGGGACAGCGGCGCCGCGTTCAGCCACGGAACCGTGCTCCTCGATCCCATCGATGGCCTCTGGAAGGCCTGGTACATCTCGACCCCGG
>CAYYTN010000113.1:0-6616 GCA_964474495.1 uncultured Chloroflexota bacterium | reverse complement strand
TTCAGGACTATCGCCGCCTGACCTACGCAACCTCCGAGGACGGCGTCAACTGGACCCGTCCGGAACTCGATCTCTGCCCGCAGCCCGGGCATCCTCGCAACAACATCATCTTCGACTTCGACTCCGGCGGGATCTCAATGTACGCCTGCGTCATCGTCCACCCCGATGCCGAGCCCGAGCGGCGCTACGAGATGTTCTGCATGCGCGGACCGGGCCGCCCGGACGGCCTTGGCGCAAATCTCGTTCGGGGATTTGAGCCTCGCGCCGGAGAGCCGCGTCATCCCTTCGCCACGTACCGCTACTTCTCCGCCGATGGGATTCACTGGACAGGGTCCGAAGGCCCCTTGCTGGAGATTCAGGGAGTCGGCATGAAGATGACCATGCCCTATACCACGCCGCTCGGCGGCGCCGACCAGGCTTCCTACTACGCCAACCGCATGCTGGGGGTCGACGACGGTGGCTACACCCTCTATCAGAAGGTCGGGGAAGAGATGCATCCCGGCGGGCTCATCCCCCACGACTGCTTCCCCTGGGGGCGCCGCGTCATCGCCCGCCGCACCAGTCCCGACGGTTCCGACTGGTCACCGCCCGAGATCGTCATCCAACCCGACTGGCGCGATCCCCACGACCAACAATTCATGGAACTGGTTCCGAACCCGGTGCATGGCGGATATCTGGGTCTGTTGGCCTCCTACAACGTGCGCGAGCACACCGTAGACTGGCAACTGGCCGGCAGCGCCGACGGGCGCATCTGGTCCCGTCCCTCCCGCAAACCGACCCTGCCGGTCGGTTCGCTCGGCGACTACGGCGGCGGGATGCTGTGGCCGACCCACGAGTTCATCGAACATGACGGCCGTTTGTACATGTACTACGGGGGCGTCGAGGGCCTGCACGGTGACACGTCATTTGGCGCCGGTCCGAACATCTACACGTTCTACGGCGCGGTCTGCCGGGCGAGCTGGGAGGTCGACCGCTACTGGGCGGCCGTCAGCGGCCCCGGGGGCCCCGAGGAAGCCAGCTTCACCACCCATCCCCAGGCGATCGGCGGCAAACGTCTGCTACTGAACGCCGCGACCTCCACGGTGCAGGAGGGCGAACTGATCGCCGAGCTTGTGGATGCGAGCGGGGAACCGGTCCCGGGCTTCACCCGCGATGACTACCAGGCCTGGCACGGCGACGCGAAGGCCCAGCCGGCGCAATGGAGCGGCGGCGACACGGCTCCGCGCGACGACCTGGCGGTGCGCTTCTACATCCGCCGCGCGCGGCTCTACGGCTTCGCCTGGGAGTAGGCGTCCGCCTCAATCACCAGCCGCTAGTACCCGTAGTCGGCCATCAGGACGCTCTCGTCCCGCCAGCGCTCGCTCGTCTCCTCGAGCCGCTTCGTGCGCGTCGCCATTCCCGAGCAATTGCAGGCCAGCGTCTGGAATATCCGGTGCGCAATCAGCCGGTGACCCAGGTCGTTCGGATGCACGCGGGTGTACCCGACCAACCATTCCGCGCCGCCCGCCGCGTCGAAGATCTCACAGAACAGGCAGTCGCTCGTCCGTGCGATTTGCTCAATCGCCAGATTGAACGTCGCGAACACGTCCCTGTCCGCGTGTGACCATGGATCGGGACTGGTGAACTCGGTCACGAAATTTGGGCCCAGAAGGACCATCAGCGGATCGCATTCACGCCGAACTTCTTCGATGAATCGGACCAACTCCAACCGGAACATTTCCAGCGGCGTGCCCCCGCGACAATCGTTGAGTCCATACCCGATCACCAGCAGATCCGGCTGGTGGTCGATGACATGCTTCTGAACCCGCTCGCTCGCGGCCGGTTTGCGCGATTCGCCATACGGCGGCACGCGGGTAGATATGACGTTGCCGCCGAGACCGGAGTTGATGAGTCGGACCGGTTCATCCTGGAAGTCCGTGATCAACGCCGCCAGGACCTCCGCCCAGCAAAGATCGCGGCTCGAGGCGTCGCCGCCCGCGGCCACCGCGTCGCCGATCGTCACCAGCACGCGAAACGGGTCCGGGCGCCGGTCGCGACCTTCGCCCGGAAGATGCTTCACCACGAGTACCCGTAATCCGCCATCAGAACCGATTCGTCCCGCCAGCGCTCGCTGGTCTGTTCCAGCCGCTTCGTGCGCATTGCCAGTCCCGAGCAGTGCCGCGCCAGAGTCTGGAAGATCTCGTGCGCGATCAACCGATGGCCCAGGTCGTTGGCGTGTACCCCGTCGTAATGCACCATCCAGTCGGCCCCGCCGTAGGCGCTATACACGTCGCTGAACAGGCAGCCAGACTGCCGGGCCACCTGCTCGATCACGAGGTTGTAGGTCAGGAACACGTCGTGGTCGGCGTGGTTGAAATGGTCGAAACTTTCGAAGTCGGTCATGTAGTACGGACCGGGCAGCACGATTAACGGATCGCAGCCGCGGCGGACGTCCGCGATCAGGCTGGTGAGCTCTTCGCGAAACATCTCGGCCGGCGTGCCCCCGCGGGCGTCGTTGAGTCCATAAGAAATGATGAGTAAATCGGGCTGATGATCGATCACATGCTTCTGGATGCGTTCGTTGGCGGCGGGCTTGCCGGAGAGGTCGTAGCAAGGAACCCGGGTCGAGATGACGTTCGCCCCGATCCCCGAGTTCACCAGCCGAACCGGCTCATCTTGAAAATCGCTGATCAGCGCCGCCAGCACCGGGGCCCAGCATCGCTCCGGCGTCGAACTCCAGCCGCCGGCGGTCGTGCTTTCACCGAGGGTCACCATCACGCCGAACGGATCCGGATGCCGGTCCGTCGGCGAAAACTTCTCATCCTGATGCATTCGCTGCTGCATTCCTTCGATCCTTTCGATTTCGCATCCCGGTGCCGGCCCGCGCACCGAGCCCGCAGCATAGCGCGGGCTCCATCAGCAGTCGGCACGTGGGGACATGCAGGCGAACTAGAATGGATGCGCCAAGTTTCGTGCCGGGCCCCGCCGGCCGGGCACAAAGCCCAGGAGAAATGGACCCCGCATGCTCGCCAAGTACCGGTATGAAGATCTCACCTGGCCCGAAGTAAACGAGGCCGTCTCCGCCGGGCGCATTCCCCTGTTGCCGGTCGGCGCCATCGAGCAGCACGGCCCGCACCTGCCACTCAAGATCGATCGCTGGCAATCGACCTCGATCGCCGACGAGGCCGCGAAACGGTCGCCGGATCGGCTCCTGGTCATGCCGCCGGTCGCCTACGGCTACGCCACCCACGTCATGGACTTCCCCGGCACCATCACCGTGCATCACGAGACGTTCATCCGCTACGTGGTGGATATCCTGAAGAGCCTTGCCTACCACGGATTCAAGCGCATCATCGTCCTCAACGGGCACGGCTCGAACCAGAATCCCCTGGAACTGGCGGTCCGGCGGACGATGCTGGAGACGGATGCCTGGGTCGCGATGGCGAGTTGGTGGAATCTCACCCAGGCCGATCCGGACTTCATGGCCACCTGGCGGGAGTCCGACTTCCCGGGTGGCACCGCCCACGCCGGCGAGGCCGAGACCTCGGTGGCGCTGCACCTGGACGCCGACGCGGTCCGCACCGACCTGGCGAGGAATCACGTCACCGACACCAACGAGCAGAAGTCGCGCTTCCATTGGGTGGATCTGTTCGGCTCGGGGCCGATCAAGATGGACAGCTGGACCAGCACCTACTCTGAGGATGGCACCCAGGGCGCGGCGGCGATGGCGACGGCCGCCAAGGGCGAGATGATCTTCGAAGAGACGGTGACCAATCTGGTCGAATTCGCGGAGGAGCTTGCGGTGCGTGAATTCCGGCCGCGCACCGATCACCACGACACCCCGCCCACCACCCGGACGCCGGGGTAGCGCCGGCGGCCAGGAAGCGGAGGGCAGCATGGCGCGCATCTTCGGACGGGAGTACACGGCCGACGAACTGCGGCGGCACGTCGGGGACATCTCTCAGGTCGCCGGAACCCGCGCCTATCGAATCCAGGGCGGCGCCGCCGACGGGGTCCGCGGAATCGACGTTTACACCGGGTCGGGGCTGCGCTTCACCGTCCTGCCGGGGCGGGGTTTGGACATCAGCCACGCCTCCTACAAGGGCATCCCGCTCGCCTGGATAAGCCCCGCCGGGGAGGTCTCGGCCCATGCCTACGAGCCGGCCGGTTTCGGCTGGCTGCGCACGTTCGGGGGCGGTCTCCTGACCACCTGCGGCATGAGTCACATCCTGGATCCGGCCACCGAGGACGGCGTCGACTACGGTCAGCACGGACGGGCCTCCACTTTGATCGCGGAGAACGTCAGCACGGACGGGCGTTGGGACGGTGACGAATACAAACTCCGGGTCACCGGCACGACCCGCGAGACGGCGCTAGGGTCGGAGCAATTCGAGCTGGTCCGCACGATCTCAACCAGACTCGGCGCAACCAGTTTGAAGATCGAAGACACCGTGACCAATATCGCCCACCGGCCACAGACCCACATGTACCTGCACCACATGAATATCGGGCATCCGGTTGCGGGGCCCGATACCGAGCTGGTGGCCAGTATCCACGGCCTGCGGGTGCGCCCCGGTTTCGAGCAGGACGCCGCGAACGATTTCCGCCACTTCGCGGAGCCGGAACTCGACTACCCGCCCCGCGTCTTCGAGCACCGTCCGGTACCGGACGCCGACGGCTACGCCTACGCCGCGCTCATCAACGAATCACTGGCATCTGGCTCGCTGGCGATTTCGTTCCGTTACCGGGTCGACAGCTTCCCGTTTCTTAATCAATGGAAACTGCTGGATCGCGGCGACTACGTCGTCGGGATCGAACCCAACAACGCCGGGATACTCGACCGGCTCGACGCCCGCAAGGCCGGTGACCTGCGGATTCTCGATCCCGGCCAGGCAGTCTCCTACGAGACTGAGATCGGCGTGCTCGACGGCCGGGCCGAGATCGACGAATTCCGCGCTCGGGTGGCCCGCGTCATGGCCGAGATCGACGAGGTCATCGACGCCCACGGCGGCTGGCCGGTTGCATTTCAGGCAGCGGGCGCGTAGCTCCTGGCTCGGTCCTCGATTACCTGCTCCCACAGGAAGGAGATGTCATCCGAATCGACCTCTATTGACTCCGTATCGCTGGTCGAGGTCGAGCAGGCGTCCCGGGCAGCACGGGCGGCATAGGTAGCAAGGGCCGCTTGAACACCTAAGAGGAGTCCTGCGTCTCGTACTTGCAGTCGCTCGACGACCCCCGGCCATTCTCGTTCGAGCCTGGCGCGCCAGTTCTCGAATTCGACAGACGCGTCCAGAGCCCTTTGCAGCCCGGCGCAGTCTTCCGGTGGCGGGAGCGGAGGCTCATCGTACGCCTGCTCGAGCCCGGCAATAGAGCGCATGATTCGCCGGACGATCCATCCCAGAATACGAGAGCGCCCGGGCGGCTGTGCTGGATGCGAAGGCTGCCAACGCGAGAGCGCAGGCCCTCGTGCACGCCTTCGAGCCAAGTCGTCAAGACGTGCTCGGGGGACTGTATTCGAAGATCGAATCGCGCTTTATCGACCTCTATCGGGGACTGCACGGTCCGGACGAGGGGTCTTTTTCCGCAGCGATCGCGCTGGACGGAGAGATGCAGGTCGACTTCCATGACCAAGGTGGGCACCCTCCATTGGCCCTCCATAGTGAGGGACATCAGGACAGTATGGGACTCTGCCTCTATCTGGCGCTGGCAGAACGCCTCGGAGGCAACACAATCGGCCTGACTATGCTTGACGATGTGGTGATGTCGATCGATTCCGGACATAGACGGAATCTGGCCAAGCTTCTTGGAGAAGCCTTTCCAAATAGACAATTCCTGATCACCACGCACGACCGCACGTGGGCTCGACAACTGAGGGCTGTTGGCGTCATTCCTGGCAAGAACGTGACGGAGTTTGAGTCGTGGGACATTGAATCGGGTCCTGCAAATGTCTCTGGAGCCGTAGCTTGGGACGTTATTCATCAGCACTTAGAGAGGAATGAAATCAGCTCCGCCGCGCACATACTCCGTCACTATCTAGAAGGCTTTTTCACTGAGGTGTGCGAGTCGCTCCAGGCGAAAGTAGTGATGAGGTCGGACGGCAGATGGACTTTGGGAGATGTTTTGCCTCCCGCAATCGCCAAGTATCGTCGCTTCCTCCGGCGCGGGTCAGGCGCATACGCCGCTCACCCCAGCGCGCAAGTACTCTGGTAGCAGTCAGGACGAAGCACGTCTCCGCCAGGCGATAATGGGGTGGATCGTCAAATAGGTGGAAGGCGATTCCCGGATCCGCATTCCAGAAACGAACCGGCGCTGCCAGTTCTGAGGACCAGTCTTTTCGCCCAACCCACTGAAGGCTCCCCTTCGAGCTCCCGTGTAGCAACAGATGTAGCAACGCCGACGAAATGTAGCAACGCCCCGCGAGCATCTGTGGAATGCGACCACTACGTCACAGGTTTGGTAGATAACGTTGAGCTTCCACAGACGTACTGGTGCCGAAGGTGGGATTTGAACCCACACGCACAAAAGTGCACGGCGCCCTGAACGCCGCGCGTCTGCCAGTTCCGCCACTTCGGCTCGGACTGCTGATTGTACGGTACGCGGCGGCGGTCGGGGGGAGATCCGAAGGCGCGGCGCCATC
>CAYYTN010000112.1:0-8340 GCA_964474495.1 uncultured Chloroflexota bacterium | reverse complement strand
TCCCGTTGCCCTGGATCGTCGAACCCGAGAAATTCTCGGAAAGCCGATTGAAGGAGTCGGGGTCGTTGTCGACCACCACAACTGCGTGCCCCTCCTGGGACAACATCGTTGCCAGTTGGGCTCCGACCCGGCCGCAACCGACCAGGATTATGTACATGCTTTCGTCACTCATTGTGTCACCGGACGATTCTCCACCGTTGGCGGCCGCTGTCAAGGAACGCGTGAAGCCCCACTATGACGGTGGGGCTAGCCATCCCGTGAAGCCCGGTAGCGGGCATGGGCTTCCCTCCACTCATCCATGCTGTGGCGCATGCCCATCTGCGGCCATTCGTAGCCGAACGCAAAATCGAAGGGCGCCTCGGCGGGCAGCAGCCCGTCGGCCTGCAAAACCGCAACCAGGCGGTCGAAATAGCCCCGCAGGACCTCGCAGCGACGAGTGATGTCGCCCTCGGTTGGCGCGCGGATCGCCATCCCCTCCGCCAGCGCTTCTTCAAATCCACCCACGGGGTCGGGAAGCCGCAGAAGAACCGCGACACGCTTGTTGGGCCAGGTCAGCCAGCTTCGATGGTAGGCGTAGAGCAGCTCCACCAGGTAGTTGATGCCGGCGTTGATGTGGGCGTGGGCCGCCGTAGCCCCGGAGCGTTCCAGCCAGCTCAGCGCCTTCCTGGAATTCAGGTGGTAGTCCACGTTGTAGACATTCCGGGCGACCCGATCCTGGCGGCGTTCGTCGGTGTACTCGGTGAGACCATCTAGCACCGGCTCAACCACGCCGTCGCGGTCAAACACCAGCACACCAATCGACAGCAGGTACCGCCAGAACTCCGGGCATTCGCCCCTTCGATACGCGGCCAGGTCCACGCGATTGGTGTCGAAGTGGACCGTTCCCCCGGCAGCGTCGCCTTCCTTCTCGTGGCGCGTCCGATAGTCGGTCTGCCCCGGCGCCCAGAGGAAATCTCCGGGGATCACGTCGAGCCGTAGCGGCTCCAATAACACGATCATGTCGATGTCGGAGTCTGCCCGAGCGTCTCCCTGGGCCACACTCTCCGTGATCACCACACCCTTAAAGGCCGGCTCCGGCTCGAGTTCCAGCCCGATGAAACGCATCGCCTGCTCGACCTTCCGTCGGCTGTGCGGGTTATCGGGTACGGTCTTGTTCATCCATCGCTCCCGATTGTTCCCGAAGTCCGCCGCTCCTCCGGATTCACAACTTGCTTTGGCGGCGGCCGGTCGCCATCGTAGTTGGTGGTCCACCGAGACTTGTAGCAAGGATCCACCGCTCATGCTCTATGAAATGCGATCGTACTACGTCGTACCCGGCCGTCTTCCAGACATTGTCGCCCGCTTCCGCGACCACACTACCGGCATTTTTGAGCGCATCGGAATCAAGAACGTCGGCTACTGGACCGAGCTCGTCGGTCGCAACGACCTGCTCGTGTACATCATCGCCTTCGAGGATATGGCCGACCGCGAGGCCAAATGGGAGAAGTTCATCACCGATCCGGAGTGGGTCGAAGTCAAGACCCGTACCGAGGCAAATGGTCAGATCGTGCGCTACCTTGAGAATCGCTTCCTGGCCCCGACCGATTACTCGCCGCTGCAGTAGAGGAGCAACCAAAACCGATGAATCAATTCGATCTGCAAGGCAAGGTTGCCGTGGTCACCGGTGCCGGCCGGGGTATCGGGAAAGGCATCGCACTGGGCCTTGCAGCGGCCGGGGCCGACCTGGTCCTCGCCGCTCGCTCCGCCGACGAAATTGAAGCCGTCGGCCAGGAAGTGGCGGAGCTGGGGACAAAGTCGCTCGCCGTGCCGACCGATGTCGCCGATCTCGATTCGCTGGCCGCGCTTTTTGAGCGCACCACCGAGCGGTTCGGTGGCGTCGACATCCTGGTCAACAACGCCGGCGTCGGCCGCCGCAGCGATTTCCTGGACATTACCCCGGAGATGTGGGACTACGTCCACGACATCAATCTCCGCTCCGTCTGCTTCGCCATGCAGCACGGCATTCGAAGCATGTTGGAGCGCGGGTACGGGCGGGTCATCAACATCGCCTCGCTAACGACCTACATCGGTATGCCCGGCAAATCGATCTACGGCGCCAGCAAAGGCGGTGTCGGTCAGCTCACCAAGGCCGTCGCCACCGAAATTGCGCCCAGCGGCGTAACCGTCAACGCGATCGCCCCGGGATTCATTCACACCGACATCAACGATCGGATGTACCAGAAGCCGGAGTTCAACGCCTGGGTCCGCAGCCGCATTCCGATGGGCGAATGGGGCGCGCCGGAGGACATCGCCGGTACCGCCATCTATCTAGCCTCGCCGGCCTCGGCGTACGTCACCGGCCAAATAGTCCCGGTGGACGGCGGCTGGCTCAGCGCCTAGCCACATCTCACCCTCCCTGTCGTCCGCGCCATACACTGCCACAATACGCGCGGCCGGTCGGCGCGCAACATTGAGGAGTTGACCCAACCGGAACGAGCCTCCGTTCGCCCAACCGGCTGACCGGCTCGGACCCGCGATCCAGGAACCGTTCATGGACATTGGCGTGCCCGCATACGAATACGTCACGACGCTGCTGGTGGCCCTGGCGACGCCGCTGGCCGGCGTGCGGGTTGCGCTGTGGCTGCTGCCGCGCGAGAGCCGCGCGTTGCTTCTGCTCGGAATCGGCGCCCCCGTCGGAATCGGCCTGGCCACATTCGCCCTTGCGGTGCTGGCAGCCATCGTCCCCCTGTATGTCGCCGTCGGGATCGTCCAAATCACCTCCGCCGCACTCGCAATCTGGGCGATTATGGGACTTCGCCGCGCCGGCCTGCAGGTCGAGTCCGGCCGGCCGGTCCTGCTGGCGGCCGCGACCTTCATCACCCTGGTGCTCTTTGTCGCTACCGTCGGCTACGTATCGAGCATCTGGTACGAGAACAGCCACGAGAATCTGCTCATTCAGCTGGCGCTGTCCGCCCACTTCACGGCTGGCAATTGGCCCCCCATCCACCCGTGGGAACCGGACTACGTGCAGACCTATCGCTTTGGCGGACAGCTGTGGACGGCGGCCATCGCGCTGGGCGCCCGCGCCGACGTGTTCGCCGCCGGCCTCGCAGCGACTCTGGTGGCCACGGCATCTCTGCTCCTCGGCGTCTATGCCCTTGTCAGGCTACTGGTCGGTCGTGCCGCCGGCCTGCTGGCCGCCGGGCTCGTCGCCATCGCCGGTCCGCAGAACTTCCTATCCCTGGTCCTGGCTCGCTACCCCGACTATTCCCCCTCCGTCGCCTACACCCTCGCCGAGCACCTGAACCGATTCAAGCAGGGCTACATTCTCGGAACCTCATTCGAGCAGCTTGCGTCCTTCAACTACACGTTCCTGATCGGCCTCGCCGGAGCCGTCGGCGCCGGGGCATTGGTCACCGCTATCGCAAGACTCGAAACAGCACGCTGGTGGGCCGTCGTCGTGGCTGCGGCCGCCATCGGCGGCGCCGCCGTCACCGCCGAGCACCTATTCCCGGTTCTCATCGGCACGATCGCCTTTGTCGCCCTCGTGCAACTCCTGCGCCGGCGACTCCAGCCCGCCACCTCCCTAATCGCCGTCGTCGCGCTGGGGGCGCTCGCCAGCGTAGTCCCGGCCGGCCCGCTGAATGCCGCTCTTTTCGGCGCGAGCGACTCTCCGAACTACCTGCGGCTGGGCGCTTCCGACCTGTTCACGCTGCCCACCCGCGAGCTTCTCGCCCCGGGGAGCACCTCAATCTTCTTTGAGACTGAGCCCCTCGCCCGCGTCCACCTGCTGGGTCCCCTCATGTGGCAGCAGTTTGGCTGGGTGCTGCTTGGAATCGCGGGAGCCGCCGCGTTGGCGGCCTGGCGGCGAAACCTCCCAATCGCGATCCCGGCGCTGGCGGCGGTCCTCACCCTCCTGATTCCGGGAGTCCTGCAAGACACCCTGAATCCTCACAACACCGGGAGATTCCTCGTCGTCGGGCTGATCCTGGCGGCCATGTCCCTGGCCATTCTGGTTACCGAGCTGTGGGAGCTTCCCCCGGGACGCAAGGTGTTCGGGCGGATCATTGGAGCCGCGCTCGTCGTGCTGGCGGGGGGCACGTGGTTCCTGACTCTGCCGCTGCTGCCGATGGAGTTCCAGGACTACGAGAGCCCGGTGCTGGTTGACGAATTGGAGGCCGCCAGTTTCGCCGCCGGTCTTCCCTACCCGCAGAGGGCATTGCTGCTGCCCGGACCACGCACCTTCGCCGAACTGAACAGCGGTAACGGCGACGGGATGCACAAGTACGCCGTGACCTTCGGCCGGCTGCAAGTGCCGATGGGTTTCGACAATCTCGGACATCGCGAGGACTACGCCGATACGTATGCGCGGGCCCAGGACGCGCTGGAAGCCGATGTCCTGAAGCAACTGCAGGTAGACCTCGTCTACGTGGCCACGGACCAGCTATCTCAGGAGCAGGAGGAACTCATCGAAGCGGCGGTGGCTATCGGCACGCTCCGGCCGGTGTTTGCAAGCTCAAACGATGTACGTCGGCTATACGCCACCGCGACCGGAGCCGGCGATGTCACGCCCTAGCCTGATCGTCGTCACACTCACCCTGGCCATCTGGCTGGCAACAATCCTGGTGCCCGTATCCTGGCCCCTCTCGGACCCGGGGCGCGCACCCTTCCGCCTCGGCCCGATTTCCACCGACGTGCGAGCCGGGCAGACGTTCCGGGCGGCGGAGGCGTTCGACCAGATCAGCCTGCCACTCCGCGTCGGTGGCCCATTCGGATCGTCGAACAACATATCCATCAATGTGCGCAGCGCCGACCCCACGATGTCCTGGGCTGTCCGCTCGAAAGTTGTTTCCGTCGAATCGACCGGCGAGGCAACGGAGCAGGTCACGTTCGACCTGGAGCAGTCGATTTCGAGGCCGGACCCCCTGTACCTTGAGATAGAGGTCTCCCCATCCGCTCGTTGGCCGACCTATGCCCTAGCAACGCAGGGCGATCAGGATCCCAACGGCCGGCTGTACCTGGGCCACGAGCCCGGCTTCGCCGACCAGGACCTCGTATTCCAGATCCTGGTCCGCCGGACTACCTGGTCGCAGATCGGGATCTGGTGGCCGGACCACCGGATGATGTTCGCGAGCGGACTGGTTCTGCTGCTGCTCGTCCACTTCTCCGTGTACACCCTGGTTCGCGCGGTGGTGGCCGGAAACGGTCAGCTGCTTCGGCAGGTGAATCCGGCAGCCGCGTCGGCCTTCCTGGTTGCCCTCGGTAGCGGATCCGTCTTCCTGGTCGCCTTCTGCCGCTAGCCGCGCCCTGACCCGCCGTCGACGCGACTAGCCGTGCTTTCGCAGGACCCGTGCATCACCGACCCGCCGGGTAACTCCGGTTGAATCAAGGTGTTCCAGCAGGGCGAGACAGTACTTTCGGCTGCTCCCAAAGTGATCGCGCAGCCCGGCCACGTCGATGCGGCCGCGCTCACTCATCAGGACGCTGACTTGCCCGACCAGATCGGCGTAGGCGACGCTTTCGTAGGCGATGTTGGCCGTAACCCGAATCAAACGACCGGCGTCTTCCAGCGCCTGCAGCACGTCCTCCCCGACACCGGCCTCACGGGCTAGCTCGCGCAACGGCGGCACCTCAAAGCCCGCCCCGGACAAACGCTCCAGCAGAGCCTTCGCCGCCGCCTCGGTCGCGGGCGGAAACTCCGGCGCGTGATCGATCTGAGCGACGAAGGCTTCCCCGGCACGGACCCGCCCCTCGGCATCCAACCCGCTCAGGATTTCGCCGAAGATCTGCACCGAAAGCCCGGTCTGGCTCCGCAATTCTGCCCGGGGCATCCCGGGTCGAAGCGGATTTTCCTGGTGAAAACCCGCCAGCGCCGAGTCAATTTGAGCCTTGAGCCGGTCCAGTTCTCCACTTCCAAAGTACTTCGAGCCGACCGCGACCAATCGTCCCTCCGCCAGCGCCGTCGCCAGCGCCGGGGCGAATTCTGACTCGGTGAGTCCGCTTCGGCTGGCCATGTCGTCGCGGCCCAGGCTGCCCGCCGGTTCCAGCGTCGCCGCCAGCAGGTCTACATCGCTGCCCTCGGTCAGATTCTCCAGTCGTTGGATAGCCCGTTCGTCGTGGCGTCGGATGCGAACCGCCCGCGAAGCCGCCACCGTGCCCCCACCCAGGGTTACGGCCGGCGACAACTGCCGAATGATGAAGTGGTCCCCCGGGCGGACCACCAGCGGCGCCCGAGATCGAATTTGCACCCAGCCGGTCTCGCCGGGATTCAGGGCATCGCTGTCCAGCAAACGCACCGCCGCCCGAACCTCCGTCGTGCCGGTATGGAACGCGATCTCCCGACCGTTGCGCAGGGCGCCGGGCAGGTGCGGCAGCATGTTCACCCGGGCGTCCACCAGCCGTGTTGGGCTCAGGCTCCCCGGCCGAGCAAGAACCGTGCCCCGGGGCACATCATCCACCGCGATCCCGGCGATGCAATGCCGGACGACAACCCCTTCGGCTTCCTGTATGCCGCGTACCCGGGTCCTGCCACCGCCGGGCAGAACCTCCAACTCGGCACCGATCTCAAGGGCCCCATCCTGCAGCGTGCCGGTGACGACCGTGCCAAATCCGGCGATCGAGAAGGAGCGATCGACGGGAAGCCGCGGGTTTCCCGAGACGCTCCGGACCTCCGTCTCGGCCAGCACTCTATCCAACGCCGCCAGCAACTCGTCCAGGCCCTCGCGCCGCGTGGCCGATACCCGAACCACCTCAGCTTCGCCCAGCGTGGTGCCCTCCAACAGTTCCAGCACATCGGCCGTCACCAACTCCAGCCAGTCTTCATCATCGACCAGATCTGTCTTGGTGAGGGCGACGACGCCACGCTCGATCCCCAGCAGATTCACGATGTCCAGGTGTTCCCGCGTCTGCGGCATTACCCCTTCATCCGCGGCGATCACCAGGAGGACCGCATCGATCCCGCCAACGCCCGCCACCATGTTTCGAACAAAGCGCTCGTGGCCGGGGACGTCCACGATCCCCACCAACTCACCACTGGGCAGCGTCAGTGAGGCAAAGCCCAGGTCAATCGTCATCCCGCGCTGGCGCTCTTCCGGGAGACGATCCGGACTAACTCCGGTCAGAGCCTCGACCAACGCTGACTTGCCGTGGTCGATGTGTCCGGATGTGCCGACCGTGAACATGAGCTACTTCTGCGATCCAAACCGGTAGTCAAAACGAGATTCTAGTCGCCGCCCCCGACAAGGTAGCTACCGCACAACGCCGGTGACACCGTCGAGGTTGGAGGGGGCAGGCCGGCGGCAAGCCTGTAGTAATCTCGGCCCGTCTTCCTCGCTCGGGTGCGCCCCGACACAAACCCGTAACTTTCCAAGGAATCGCCTGGTTGCGTCTGAGACCGATCCCCACCCCAGCCGTATCGGCTCATCGCGTTGAGATGGCGGTGGTTCTGGCGCTCATCGCCTACGCCACCGCGAATGCCTTCATCTGGTCGGCGATCCGTGCGCCCATATTCGGCGGCCCCGACGAGGAGAATCATTTCCGGCTGATCCAGGAGATGGCCGATTCCGGCGGCTGGCCACTGTTCAAGGGCTACGCCCAGAGCGCCTTCGCCGGTTTGCCGATACGCGCGCAGGTGGCCTACGAGCTGTCCCCCAACCTGGCTGCGGTTCCAGCCGCGCTCATATTGAGCGCTTTCGGGTCCGGGGACGTCGCATTCGATGTCCACCTCGTGCGACTGGTGAACGTCGCCCTCTTTCCGGTGACTCTGGCGCTGGCCTACCTCACTCTGCGCCGGCTTTTCCCAACCAGCACCCTGATGCGAACCTGGCCGCTGGCCATCATGGCGACAACACCGCAGTTCACCCTCGTCTTTAGCTACGTGACCAACGACTCACCGGCGATCGCCGCCTCCACCTTCGCCATCTACGCTCTGGTGCGCGCCTACCAGGCCGACTTCGCCACGCGGGATTCGACCCTGCTGGGCATCGCCCTAGGAGTCGTGGCCCTCCACAAGTTCACCGGCTTCATGATCTTCCCGGTGGCGGCGTTGACCATCGTCTGGAGCCTCCGCCAAAGTCCGCGCCGGCTGTTACGCGTCGGAATCATTGTCGGCCTCATCGTCCTGGCCATTTCCGCCTGGTGGTACGTGCGCATGACGGTCGTCTACGGAGACCCATTTGGGATCGCGACCACCCAGGCCGCCGTCGACGCTTCGGGCGGCGCGCCCGTCCCGTTCCAGGATCGCGGCTACAGTATCTGGCGGTTCCTGACCGAGACCGAGTGGGTGGGTGAGAACTTTGCCACGTTTTGGGGCGGCTACGGACAGGTGAAGCTCAAACTTCCCGCCGCCGCCTACCTGCTGTT
>CAYYTN010000111.1:0-8364 GCA_964474495.1 uncultured Chloroflexota bacterium | reverse complement strand
GCGTCCGCGAAGCGATGCTGCTCTACAAGTTCGACCTGGGCTCCAGTCCCTTCATGTCGCGGGTCGTCGCCACCTACATGCAAGAGCATCTCGAAGAGCACGTGGACGAGTTGCGCGGGGTCTACCGTGGGCGCCGTGACACCATGTTGGCGGCCCTCGAGGAAGGCCTGGCCGGCATCGCCACCTGGAGCCGGCCCGAGGGAGGCTTTTTCATCTGGGTCAAGCTTCCCGACGGCGTCGATTCGGCCGCAGTGGAGCGCGAAGTCATGAACCGCGGCGTCGATGTCTGGCCGGGCAAGGCCTTTCGTGTGGACGGCCACGAAGACGGCCACGTCCGCCTCGCCTACAGCCTGGAAAAGTCCGAGCAGATCGCCGCCGGCGTCGCCATCTTCAGCGAGGTCGTCCGCGAGCTTTGCTACCAGCGGGAATGACCCACCACCGGGAGCGCCACCCATGAGCCAGATCACCATCGATCCCGCTGACTTGCGCGGCTTCAGCGCCGGCCTGTTTGAAGCCGTTGGCGTGCCCGCCGCCGACGCCGCGGTCATCGCCACCAGCCTGGTGGGGGCCGACCTGCGCGGCATCTACTCGCACGGCGTCGTCCGCTTGCAACCGCGTTACCTGGATGAAATCCGCGACGGGCACACGAACGCTACGCCGGACATCAGGAGCCTCCGCGACAGTCCCTCCCACGCGCTCCTCGACGGCGACCGCGGCCAGGGCCAGGTGGTCTCCCACCACGCCATGGGCCTGGCCATCCGGAAGGCCCGCGCCGGCGCCATCGGCGTGGTCGCGGTGAACAACTCCCGCCACTTCGGCGCCGCCGCCCACTGGGCGCTGATGGCGCCGGCCGAGGGCATGATCGGGTTCGCGTGCAGCAACGGCAGCCGCCTGACCGCCGCGCCGTTCGGCGGCGTCGAAGCCGCCCAGGGAAACATGCCGATGTCCTACGCCATCCCCAACGCCGACGCCGACCCGATCGTGCTGGACATGGCCACCGGCGCCGCCGCCATGGGCAAAGTCTCGATGGCCCGCATCCGCGGCGACTCAATCCCCACCGGCTGGGCCATCGACAAGGACGGCCAGGACACCGACGACCCCCACGCGGTCAGCGCCATCCTGCCGGCCGGCGGACCCAAGGGCTACAGCATCGGCGTGGTCCTCGACATCCTGGCCGGCGCCCTCACCGGCGGCCTGCCTTCCACGATCAAGGGACTCGACGCCGCGATCGCCGGCCAGGGCAACCACAGCGGCCACTTCTTCATGGCGATCAACATCGAGGCGTTCGTGCCGCTGGCCGGCTTCGCCGACACCATGACCGAGCACTCCCGCATCCTGCACGATGTCGAGCCGCGCCCGGGATTCGATCGCGTCAACCTCCCCGGCGAAATCGAGTGGCGGACCCACGCCCAACGCACGGCCGACGGCATCCCCTTCCAGTCGCAAGAACTCGATATCCTCCTGAAGATGGGCGACACGTTCAACGTCGCGCCAACCTGGTAGAAGGAAGTCCACCATGACCGGCGATTTCGAAGCCTATCTCGGCGAAGGCGCCGACCTTGATGCCCTGCTCGCGATGGAAGACGCGGCCGGCATCGAGAAGATCGTCCTGATGCCGTCGCCGGTCATGCGCCCCGACAACCGCGCCATCGCCGCCGCCGCGGCCGGCAACCCGCGCCTGATCCCCTGCGCCTGCGTCAGCGCGGCGCTCGGCGACGAGGCCACCGCCGAACTCGAGCGCGCCCTTTCCGAAGACGGCATGCGGGGCCTCAAGCTGATGCCGCCCCGGCACGGCTACCGCATCCTCGACCCGGCCGTCGACCCGCTGATCGAAATCGCCCGCGCCCACAAGGTGCCGGTGACGATTCACTCCACCAGTTCCCCGGCCCACCCCCTCGAGATCGCGGTTGTCGCCGGCCGCTACCCGGACGTGCCGTTCATCATGGATCACATGGGCCACCGCTACTGGGGCGACAGCGCGCTGGCGGCGGCGCAGCAGCAGGAGAATCTCTGGCTCGGCACGACGATTGCCGCCTACGAGCCGGCGATGATCCAGGCGGCGGTCGACCTGATCGGCGCGAAACGGGTCGTGTTCGGTTCCAACGCCCCGCGGGCCTACCCGGACCTGGCGGTGGAGTCGATCCGCCGGCTGGGCCTGCCGGACGCCGACGAGGCGGCGATCTTCGGCGACAACCTGGGCGAGATCTACGGGCTGTAGCCGCCGCGCCGCCGGTCGGTCCAAAACCGCCGTCAATTCGTCAGCCAGCTCACAGATCGCGGTGGTGGTTGCGCTTACGATCCTTGCGGAATCCGACCTGGTCCGGCTGCTCGCGAGCCGACGTTCGGTCGGCGTTCTGATAGGCAGCAAGAAAGACACTTGACAAGACAGGACTCAAGTCATAGTCTTCTTCGTGCTCAGAGGGGCGGCTGAGTAACGCCCGCCGCATCCCGAGCGATATACATCGTGTCCACAACCCAAACACCATCACGCCAAGACAACAGGAAGGGGGTTCACGGAAATGTCAGATTCATCCGGACCACTAATTGACGGACTGGCCGACAGTGGCCAGGAACAAAGCCAGCAGCTAATTCAAGCCGCCATCGACGCCGCCCTGCACTCGCTCCCCGAGGGCGAAAGCACCGGCGTCTGCGCCATCTGTGGGGAAGGCATCGAGGCCGGCCGCCTCGAATTGATCCCCGGCGCCAACGAATGCGCCAGTTGCGCGCAAAAGGCCTCCCGCCCACTGCCGCTGTCTAACTTCAACTAGCCACCCCCCGCAGAGCGGGCCGGATTCTCCCCCTCCGGCCCGCTTTTTGCTGCCCCGCGTTGGCCTCACCCCGGCGACCCGCTACCCTTAATCGTCTCGTGCCCCCAAGGAGCAACGCGGTTGTCCGCCGCCACCGGCCTGCGCTGTATCGACTGCGCCCACACTCACCCGCTCGACTACCTCCTGGCCTGCCCCGACTGTGGCGGCCTGCTCTTCGTCGAGTACGATCTCGACCGCGTCGCCCGCATGCCCTTCGGCAGCCTCGCCGGCCCCGGCATCTGGCCCTACGCCGAGCTCCTGCCCATCCCCGACCCGGCCCACCAGGTCACCCTCGGCGAAGGCAGTACCCCGCTGATCGCCGTCCCCCGCCTGGCCGCGGAAATGGGCCTCGACCGCCTCTGGCTCAAGTTCGACGGGCTAAATCCAACCGGCACCGTCAAGGACCGCTCGGCGGTCACCGCCGTCGCCGCCGCCCTGCAATTCGGCTTCGACCGCATCGGCGTGGTCAGCACCGGCAACGCCGCCACCTCCATCGCCGCCTACGCCGCCCGCGCCGGCATCCGCGCCCTGGTGCTCTCTTCCGAAACGAGCAGCCGCCCCAAGGTCTCCCACGTCAACGCCCTCACCGCCCGATTCATGATGTACCGCGGCAACTACGACGACCTGATCGGCGCCTTCGACCGCGCCATCGACAGCCGGGTCGTCTTCGACGGCGGCGCCTCGCGCAACCCCTACAAGCAGGACGGCAAGAAGACCCTGGCCTACGAAATCTTCGAACAACTCGGTCTCCAGGCGCCGGACTACGTCGTTTATCCGGTTGGCATGGGTGAGATGCTGCTGGCCTCGCAGCGCGGCTTTCGCGAACTGCACGCCGCCGGCCATGCCGGCAGCGTACCGATCCCCGTGGCCGCCCAATCCACCGTTGCCGACACCATCGTCAAGGCCCTGAACGAGGGCGGTCCGCGGGTCCCGATCACCATCGACTACACGATTGCCGAGGGCGTCGCCGTCGGCGACATGGGGCCCAAGGGCGACTGGGTGCTACAGGACCTCCGCGACGCCGGCGGAGTCGGCGCCGCGGCCACCGACGATGAAGTCGTCGAGTGGCAGACCCGGCTCGCCCGCCTCGAAGGCATCTGGGCCGGTCCCACCGGCTGCATCACGCTGCCGGTCCTGGCCGGCCTGGTCGCCGCCGGCAAGATCCCGCGCGACGCCCGCGTGGTCTGCACGGTCTCCGAAACCGGGCTCAAGTCCGACCTCGAACCGCCCGACATCCCGATCATCGCAGCCAGCGAAGCCGCCATCCTCGACTTTTTGCAGTCCTGAAGGAGCCCCTCCGTGAGTATCATCCGCCTGCGTGACGTCCCCGAAGAGGAATCCCGCTTTCCCGGCGTGACCCGCAAGTCGCTCGTCATCGGCGAGCACCTGCAGGCGCTGCAACTGGTGATGCGGGTCGGCGCCAAGAGCACCCGCCACCGCCACGGCCGCGAGCAGATCAGCTACTGCCTGAGCGGGGCCATCGAAGTCGACATCGACGGCGAGACCACCATCTGCCGCGCCGGCACCATGTGGCACGTCCCGGGCGGTACTTGGCACGGCGCCCGCGCCGTTGAAAACTCGCTGGTCCTGGAAACCTTCAGCCCGCCGATCGGCGGCGAAGGCGACTGGCAGGAGCCGTAGAACCGTAAGATAGACCGGCGCCGGGACCGTGGGACGACGTCAACGCCGGGAGGGATAGCTCGATGGACAACATCTGGAACGAAATCTGGGAGGTCCTCAACAAGCCCCTGACCCAGATCCAGGAGCGCGATCTCTCCCTTCTATCGCTCGTCCAGGTCGTCGTCATCATCCTCGTGGCGTGGTTCCTCTCGCGCACCCTGACTCCGTTCCTGCGGCGGGTCTTTCTGGGCCGGGTCGACTTCGGTGAAACGGTCGAAAACTCCATCGCCCGCGGCTTCCGCTTCACCATTCTCTTCATCGGCATCTACGTCGCGATCAGTTCGATCGGTTTCGACCTGGCGATCCTGCTGGTGCCCCTCGGCGGCCTGTCGGTCGGCATCGGCTTCGGCGCCCAGGACCTGGCCAAGAACCTGATCGCCGGGGTGATCACGATGTCCGAGCAGCGAGTCCGGCGCGGTCAGATCATCGAGATTCGCGGCATGCGCGGCACGATCGAAGCTATCGGGTTGCGCTCCACCACCGTGCGGATGGAAGACGGCGTACAGCTGATGCTGGCCAACGGCGACTTCATGAGCCAGCCGGTCAAGATCTTCAGCGAGCCCGACGAGGACGAGGATTCCGGAGACGACGCCGCCTCCGCCTGATTCGTCGATTCACCCCGGGGTCCGCTGCCAGCAAGAAACGGACGGCGTCCGCCGTGGCCCGACCTGCGTGCAGGTTGGGACTTGCCTCGTAGGCGCTCAACCCGCGTCCGCTGTTACAGAAGAAGCGGACTGCGTCCGCTAGGCGTGGGACTGCGGCGTCGGCAGCCGGCCGATGGCATTGGCGGTCAGGTCCAGCAGCCGCCCTTCCATTTCCCGTCGCGCATCGGCAGCCGCCGGGTCGCCCCAGCGGTTCACCAGTTCTCCCGGGTCCTCTTGCAGGTCGTAAAGCTCGCCGCGATCGGCGTTCGGGTAGTGGGTCAACTTCCAGCGTTCGGTGACGGCCGTCATCAGCGTCATCTCCGGGTAGTAGCGCGACACGAACTCCACCAGCACCGCATCGCGCCCCGCGCCACCGCCCAGCCACGGCAGCATCGAGCGGCCCTGGAACGACGGCAGGGCCGGAACCCCGGCCAGGTCGGCGAAGGTGGGCGCCAGGTCCAACAAGGTGCCCGGTCCGGCGGCCGTCGTCCCGGCCCGGGTCACCCCCGGGATGCGGGCCACGAACGGCAGCCGGTACAGCCCCTCGTAGGGGAACGGCCCCTTGTAGAGCAGGCCGTGATCGCCAAATAGCTCCCCGTGGTCGCTGGTGAAGATCACCGCCGTGTTTTCGGCCAGGCCCTGCTCTTCCAGCGCGTCCAGGATGCGCCCGACCGAGTCATCGATCAGTTCCACCATCCCGTAGTACTGGGCGTGGATTTGGCGCCAGTCGGTGTCGGTCAGCGCCGGCAGATCGCCGGCCCCGGTGCCCCAGCCCTCGTGCTTCACCACCCGGCCTTCGATCACGTCGCGGACGTGCGGCGGCTTGCCGTCCAGGTCGGCGTCGGTGTACTCGGGAATCCGCATGTCCGCCGGGTCGAAATGGTCGCAGTAAGGCTTCGGCGCGGTGAACGCATGGTGCGGGTCCGGGAACGACGCCCAGACGAAGAACGGCTCGTCACCGGCGTCCTCCAGGTACTTCACGGTCCGGTCGGTGATCCAGGTCGACGGGTGATGTTCCAGCGGCACGGCATTCTTCCAGGCGCCGTCCCAGGTGGGCTCTTCAAGCGCGTGCTCGATGTCGATCAGGTCGATCGATTCCGGCGCCCGTTCGCGCAGATCGCGCCCGATGTGCCCCTGCTTCAGGTAGTGATGGCGCAGGGTCAGGTCCACGTGGTCGAATCCGTAGTACGGCCCGTGCCAGTCATCCGGCACCAGGCCCTGATCCCAGGTGTCCTCGCGCTCCACTTCCCGCGGGTCGGCCTGGCCGCCGTCGAAGCCGTAGGGCCGCAGGTGGGCCTTGCCGATCAGCGCGGTGTGGTGGCCGGAGTCCGAAAGCAACTTGCCGAAGGTCGGGATCTCGGGGTCCAGGGCGATGCCGTTGGTCCAAACGCCGTGGGTCCGCGGGGTGGTGCCGGTGATGATGGTCGAGCGCGACGGCATGCAGAGCGGCTGGGCGACGTACATCTGTTCGGCCCGCACCCCTTCGGCCGCCAGCCGGTCCAGGTTGGGCGTCCGGGCGATCGGGTTGCCGGCGCAGCCCAGCGAGTCGGCCCGCATCTGGTCGGTGGTGATGAAAACCACGTTCATTGGCTCGCGTGGCATCGCAGCGCCTTTCTATATGGGATCGCAAGCGCCGAGCGGCCCCTCGGCATGGTCCCCGGTTCGTCCGCGCGAGCGTAGCGGCCCGGGTGTCCCCGGATCAAACCGGCCCCGGCGCGCCGCGGCCGGCGTGGCTAGAATCCATGCCGATGCCCATCACTTCCAACCCCGTCGAGGTCCGCCAGATCAAGCTCACCGCGCCGCCGCGGTTCGACCTCGCAGCCGTCGTCCGCGCCCACGGCTGGTGGAACCTGCCGCCGTTTCGCTGGGACGAAGCCGCCGGCGTCATCGCCACCGCCGCCGAGATCGACGAACTGCCCACCGACCTTTCGCTCAGCCAGCCCTCGCCGCGCCGCATCCTGGTTGAGTGGACCGGCCCGGCCGCCGAGTCCGTCGTCGCGGCCACCGCCCGCCGGATGCTGATGTTGGACTGTGACCTGGCCGAGTTCCAGCGCCGCTGCGCCCGCCCCCGGCGCTTGCGCCACGTGGCCGAACGCGGGCTCGGCCGGATGTTGCGCGCGCCCACGCTCTGGGAAGACGTCGTGAAGGTCCTCTGCACCACCAACGTCAACTGGGGCGGCACTCGCGGGATGTCCGAGCGGCTGGTGAAGGCCTTTGGCGCGCGCACCCCGCTGGGCCACCGGACGTTCCCGTCACCCGCCCGCCTCGCGCGTCGCCGCCCCGCCACCCTGTCCGGCAAGGCCCGCCTGGGCTATCGCGCCGGGGCGCTTTCCACAATGGCCCGCGCCATCGTCGCCGGCGAACTCGACCTGGCGGCCTGGGAGGATCCGGAACCCTCCACGGAAGAGGTCCTGGCCGGCATTCTGGCGATCAAAGGACTCGGCCCCTACGCGGCCGCCAGCATCCTGGCGCTGGTCGAGCGCTACGAGTTCCTGCCGGTCGACTCGGTGTTCATGAACCACGTCACTAACGTCCATTTCAAGGGCGAGCGCCCGACCCGGGCCGCCGCCGAGCGCGTCTATCGCTCGTGGGGCCGCTGGAAGTACCTGGCCTACTGGTTCGAGCGCTGATCCAGCCGCCGCCGTATATTCTGGTCCCGCCGCCGCTCGTCTCCCGGGAGCCCGCTTGAGTTTCGACTGGTACCGGTTCCGCCAATTCGACCGCGCCACGGTGCGCGCCGCCCGCGAGCCGTACCTGGAGCACTTCGCCGCCGGCGCCCGGTTGTTGGATGTCGGCTGCGGCCGTGGCGAGTTCCTGGAGGCCGCCCGCGAAGGCGGCTTTGACGCCCGCGGCATCGACCTGGACCCGGACGCCGTCGCCGCGGCCGAAGCGGACGGCCTGCCGGCCGAGGTCGCCGACGCCCTGGATTTCCTCCCGGGCCACCCGGCCGAGTTCGACGCCGTCTTCTGCGCCCACGTCATCGAGCACCTGGTCCCCGACGACGCCGCCCGGCTCATCGAATCCGCCGCCGGATCGCTGCGGCCCGGCGGGGTGCTGTGCCTGGTGACGCCGAACCCGGGCAGCCTGCCGACGATCACCCACGAATTCTGGCGCGACCCCTCGCACACCCGACCCTACGACGTGGAGGCGCTGGCCTTCCTCTGCGGGCAGGCCGGGCTCGAAATCACCGCCTCCGGGATCGACGAATCATCCGCACGGGGGCTGGCCATCGA
>CAYYTN010000110.1:5561-8413 GCA_964474495.1 uncultured Chloroflexota bacterium | reverse complement strand
GTTTGACGCCGGCCGACAGTGACGGCCAGAATCTCCTCCCCTACCGCGGCCAGTAATCTGGCAGAGGAGCGCGACCATGGCCAGGCGCATTGACCCCCACGTACATTTCTGGGTCCCGGGAGAGAATGACCTCTTCTGGATGGTCGATTCCATCAAGCCAGCGCTCAATCACACGTTTCTCCCTCCGGACGTGAAAGAGCACCTCGAGCGCAACAGCATCGAGGGCGTCGTAAAGGTGCAGGCGGGGCGCACCCATGCCGACAACGCCTGGTGGCTCGAATTGGTCCGTGAGTATCCCTACGTGCTCGGAGTCATCGGCTGGGTCGATTTCACCAACCCGGCGGAGGCCGCCGACTGGTTGGACGAGTTCGGCGAGAACCCCAAGTTCCTCGGCGTGAGACCCATGCTGGAAGAGGAACCGGACGTTGACTGGGTGCTGCAGGATTCGGTACGGCAGACGATCGCCATAATCGCGGAGCGGGATTTGATCCTGGAACTGCTCGTCTTTCCCCGGCACCTGAAGCACGTTCCGGATATCGCGCGACGGCATCCGGAGATGCGCATCAACATCAATCACCTGGCCAAGCCGGCGGTGCCGGACGGGGCGATCGACGACTGGCAGCGAGGTATGGCTGCCATCGCCGCTTGCCCCAACGTCACCTTCAAGGTATCGGCTCTGGTGGAAATGTGGGGCGCGTTCAACGACGGATGGACGGTCGAGGACGCCGTCACGCCGTTCGTGCAGTTCATCCGCGCCGAAGCCGGCATCGAGCGCCTTATCTGGGCCAGCGACTGGCCGGTGGTTTTGATGGCGGGCGACTATGATGATTCGATTGAGTCGACGCTGGAAGGTATCGGGGATCTGACTCCGGAGGAGGAGGAGATGCTGTTCGGCGAGAACGCGGCGAAGTTCTACCGGCTATAGGCGGAGCACTCCACCCAAGCCCGATCACTCCTCAGCAAGCCAGCCCAACTCCAGCTCGTGCAGTTTGGCCGCATTGGGGCGACCTTCCGCGTCCCAGCCGACCATGTCGTAGTAGAGCCGCCGCCCGTCCGCGAACTCTTGGGGATCCAGCTTGACCCCGTCATACGGCCCACCGGCGATGGTTTCGTCGAAAAATCGATCGGGGAGCACGTCGTCGGCTGAACTCAGCCCAGCGCGCTGATTGAATACCCGGAACATGTTGAGACGGCGTTCGCCAATCTGCATGAGTTCCCAGAGGCTGAAATCCCAGCCGGTCGCCGACCCGACGGCCTTGGTCATCGTCGCCGGCGGCATATAGCGCACCGGCGCGGTGGCGTAGAGGCAGAACAGCAGGGACTCCAACGCGCCCGACCACCAGCGTTCCAGTACGACGGTCTGGCGGATCTTGCGGGGGCTCATTTCCTGCTCCGGCAGCCATTCTAGCAGGCCGAAGGCGCGGCCCTTTTCCAGCGCGTAGGGGACGCCGACCTCGGGGTCGAAATCGGGATCGTGCTCGACGCCGCAAAAGTCGGGGCCGATCGGCCCAACGGCGTAGATCAGAGCCAGCCCTGGCTTGTTGCGGGGCTCGTGGGCGGGGATCTCCTTGCCCTTTACACACATCACGAACTCGTCGGTTCCGCGGCCGATCCGGGTCGCCGCTCGCTGGCTTCCCTCGGCTAGGACATCGCCAAAGCCCTCGCGCAGACCGATCTGCTCGACCAACCGGACCATCGCGGCGGCATTGCCAAAACGCAGGTCCAGTCCACCCGTCACTTCCTGGTCGATCAGGCCGCGCTCGAAGCATTCCATGGCCCAGGCGATCGTGTGGCCGCAGGATTCCGGGTCCAGCCCGTACCGGTTGCCCAACTCGTTGGCCTTCAGCAGCGCTTCGGGATCATTACAGCCCACGATCTGACCGAACGAGGAGCCCGAGTTGTGATCCAGGTTGCCGTATCGGATGGCGGTGGCGTTGACGCCGTCCGGCACTGCGAATCGCCGCATACAATCGGTCGGGCATGCGTGGCAACCACCGGCATCCACCAGGTATTGGTCCGAAATATCCTGAATGGCGATGTCGGCCAAACCGTCGAATACTCCTTGTTGAAAATTCCGGGACGAAAACGGGATGGGGAAACCTGAATCCTGCCAGACGCCGAGCCCGAGGCGGTTCTGCAATTCCATGATCGGGATGCCGAGCTGATTGGCCTCGTAGTCGGCGGCAACCTCGCCGAGACCAGTTGGGTCCGCAACAGCGGCCGGTACGTCGCCGGCCACCGCGACCGCTTTGAGGTTCTTGGAGCCCATTACCGATCCAAGCCCGCAGCGCTGGTTCACGAAGCGAGAGTCGTTGACGATGCTGGCGAACCGCACCCGGCGCTCACCGGCCGGTCCGATGGCCGCCACGCTGACCGCGTCGCCGGCGTCCGCTGCGATTTGGTCGCCGGCCGGACCGGTCTCCAGTCCCCACAGATGGCTGCCGTCGCGGATCTCGATGGTGCCGTCGGCGACCAGCAGGTACACGGGCTCGCGGGCGGCGCCATGGACTACGAGGGCGTCGGCGCCCGAATGCTTGAGCGCGGCGCCAAACGGCCCGCTGGATTGGGATTCGCCGATGCCGCCGGTCAACGGAGACTTGGCGATGACCGAATGCTTCGACACCCCGGGCACCGGCGCTCCGGCGACCACGCTGGAGGCGAATACCATGATGTTGCCGGGATCGAAGGCGTCGATCGTCGGATCCATGTCCCGCAGGAGGAAGTAAGCGCCCCATGCTCCGCCGCCGCCGTAGCGCCGGTACCAGTTGGTATCCGGCTCCTCTACCCAGGTGCGCCCCTCACCAAGATCGACGTGCAGAACGCGCCCGTGATAGCCGTCCGCCATGCTCCGA
>CAYYTN010000110.1:0-5551 GCA_964474495.1 uncultured Chloroflexota bacterium | reverse complement strand
GGCTGTTCCGGGGCGCAGCTAACCCTTGATCCCGGTCAGCGCGATTCCCCGGACGAAATACTGCTGGAAGAAGAAGAAGATCAGGATCACCGGCAGCAGGATCAGCACCGCCACCGCCATCATTTCATTGAACTGGGTCCGGTACTGCCCGCGGAACATGTTCAGCCCGACGGCGAGCGTGGTGTTGTCGTCACGGCTGAGGTAGAGGAGCGGATGGAGGAAGTCGTTCCAGTTGCCGACAAAAGTGAAGATTGCCACAGTCGCCAGCGCCGGCTTCATGTTCGGCAGCAGAACGTGCCAGAGAATGCGGAACGATCCGCAGCCGTCGATCCGGGCGGCGTCATCCAGGTCCGCCGGCAGCGTGCGGAAGAACTGGCGCAGCATGAAGACGAACAACGGCCAGCCGGTCCACTGCGGGATCATCAACGGGAGCCAGGTCTCGACCCAGCCGAATTTGGTGAACAGGATGTACTGGGGAATCAGGGTCACCTGTGGCGGGATCATCATGGTCGCCAGAACGATGGCAAAGAGGAAGCCTCTTTCCGGGACTCGGATTCGCGCGAACGCATAGGCGATCAACACGCTGGAAGTCATCTGCGCCAGCACCGCGTTGCCGGTGATGGCCACGCTGTTGCGGAAGAAGATATTGAAATCGAAGGCCCCCACCCAGCCGTTCGGGTAGTTCTCAAACGCCCAAGGGCCCGGTATCCATTCCGGGGGGAACCGGAGGGTCTGGGCAAGCGTCTTGAACGATGTGGACAGCATCCACAGGAAGGGCACCGTGTAGACGAATCCGAAGATCAGGAGCAGGCCGTAGATGAGGACGTATCGGAGGATGCGCATCGTTGTGCGCCGCCGGGTCCGGTGGGTCTTCGTTCTCGGACCGATCGTTTCCGGTTGGCTTTTCACGGACACGCCCACTATTGCCCCCCCTCTTCCTCGTAATAGACCCACGCCCCGGAGAGGCGAAACTGCAGGAGGGCGATGACGCCGGTTATCACGAACAGGACCACGGCGATGGCCGAGGCGTAGCCCATCTTCAGGTCCTCAAAGCCCTTAAAGAACAAGTAGAGCGCCAGCACCATCGTGCCGCGCTCCCCCCGGGTCATGACGTAGATGTTGGTGAAGATTTGAAACGACTGGACGACCGTGATCACCGAGACGAAGAAGATCACCGGAGACAACATCGGCAACGTGACATGGCGAAACCGCTGGTAGCGGGTAGCGCCGTCAACATCGACTGCGTCATACAGATGGTCGGGAATGCCCTGCAGCCCGGCCAGGAAGATCACCATGTTGGCGCCGATGCTCCAGGCACTCATCAGGATGATGGACGGCATCGCCCACTTGTGGTCCCAGATCCAGCCGATACCCGGGATACCAACCATTTCCAGGAACCAGTTGAACAACCCGAAATCCGGATTGAACATCCAGTACCAGAGGATCGACACCGCTACCCCGGCGGTGACCGACGGCAGGTAGAACAACGTCCGGAAGAGCGTGACGCCGCGCACTTTCTGGTTCACCAGGATGGCCGCCGCCAGGGCGACAAAGACGTTAAGCGGCACGCTCCCCAGGGTGTAGTAGATGGTCTGCCAGAGGGCCTCTTTGAAGCGTCGATCAGTCCCCAACTTGGCGTAGTTCTCGAAGGCCGCGAACTCGCCGGGACTCAGCAGTTTCCAGTCAAAGAAGCTGATCACGAACGAGGCGATAATCGGCACGCCCCAGAAGAGCACCAGGCCCACCAGCCACGGCGAAATGAAGAGATAAAACTCCAACCGTCGCTTGCCTTCAGGCCCCAGTGGTCCGGGCCGAATTCGACGAACTACTCTGGTGACTACAGTTGCCAATGCGTGCTCACGTTCATCCGTACAAGGATCTGCCGCCGCCGCTATGAACCGCCTTTATCACGACCCCGACCGGCCGAACTGTATCTCCGTTGACCGGCCGGGGTTGTGCGTGCGCCCAAGGGGAGGCGCACTCAAGGGGTTTGGAGCGCTAGACGCCGACCAAGAGCGGCTCGATTTCCTCTATCGCCTGGGCCGTGGCATCTTCGAGGGTCTTGGCGCCGAGAATGACGTCACGCATCAGCTCGCCGTTAATGCGCAGAATCTCGTTGGAGTTCTCCGACAACGGCTTGCCGGGCACAAGGTAGGTGTTCACCGCGTCCACCCAGTGCTGCACGCCGTCCGGTTGACCGGGCGCCGACGGGAATCCGAGCTGCGCCGACTTCCGGGTGACGATGCCCGTCGCCTGGTTCGTCCACATGAAGTTCATGCCTTCGGTCGACATGTAGTCGGCCAAGTACGTCCAGGCGGCGTCCGGAACCTCACTGTTCTTCGCGATTCCGTAGTTGGAACCTAGCGCCGCTCCGAACTGGCCCGCGTCCCCACTCTCACTGGGCGCGATGTCCCAATCGAGGTCCGGGTTGTCGTTGAAACCCTGCGCTTGCCAGGGCGGTGCGTGGTACATCGCCACGTGGCCGCCGGTCATCGGGTGCACGCCCAGAGCCTCTTCGTCGGCCGGGTTGGGCGTGACCTTGTCGACCAGCGCGAAGTTGCCCCAGAACTCGTTGGATGCCATCGTCTCCGTCGAGTCCATCACACCGCTGATTTCCAGCTCGTCGTCGCTGATCCAGCGACCGCCAAACTGCCGGTTGTAGATTCCCTCGTGGCCCCAGTTGCCCCAGTAGCGGTAGGCAAAGCCCCACTTGCGATCATCAGCAACCGTGACTTCCTTGGAGAATTCAAGGACATCGACATTCATCCACGATGCGTCCGGATACGGGCTCCCGGCATCATCAAAGTACGCCCTGTTGTACGACATGATCGGGCCGCCCCAGTCGTACGGGATCGCGAACACCTCGCCGCCGCGGGAGACGATGGGCTTAACGGAGTCCAGGAAATCGTTCTCCCAGCCATAACCATCCGTCATGCGCCGCATGTAATCGGTAAGCCCGATGTAAGAATCGGACGACAGGAACGCCGCGATGCGGGTGTCCTGGTTGTAATAGACATCCGGCAGCGTACCGGCCGCCGCCTGGGCAAACGTCTTGGTCCAGTACTCCGCCCAGACTGTGTTGCGCCGGTCTATCTCGATGTTCGGCTGCCGCTCCATGAACAAATCGTCAAAGTCGATCTGCTCCTGGTAGCGGTGCTCCGGCCACGAATGCGACGTCGAGACCGTTGCCTTCTCGGCTTCTGCTGGTACGAAAACCTGGACCTCTCGGACGACTTCTACCTCTTTGACGACCTCCACTTCCTTGACGACTGTCTCGCCGGGAACCTCGACTTCCTTGACTACCTCTTTGACGACGGTCTCGCCAGCGACCTGTACCTCTTTGATCACCTCGACGGGTACCTCGACACGCTCGACGACCGTCTCCCCGCAGGCAGCCAGGGCAAGCGCCGAAGCCCCGCCCAACATCCCGGTCCCGAGGACCTTTCTGCGTGTAATCCGTCCCAGTTGGCCCATAGACCGACCCCTCCTATCTCGGGGACCGCTTCTCAGCTGAACGCAGAAGCGGACCCCCACTCAACTCTCGCAGCGCACCTTGCAGGCGGGCGCTGTGTCAGCACAATATACGTTCCGTTGGCCCGGCACAACCTTCGTCATAGTGGGGTAGTTCACCGGCTTGGCGCGGCTACCACGCCGCGCGGGCCACCCTCATCCTATCGGTGGCGCGTCCTCGGAATCCCGGGGCCATTGGATCGCGGCCGAGTAATGCACCGCCGCGCCCGTGGAAAGCATGGTGCCAGCCACCGCGGCGGCATGCCGCACCGCAGTTCTCAACACCTCAACCGAATCCACCACTCCCGCCTCGCGCAGATCGCCGTAGCGACCGACACCCGCGTCGAATCCCATCCCGCGGTTCTTCGACATCAGGGTTTCCACCACGAGGTCCCCGTCGTAGCCCGCGTTGGTGGCGATCTGGCAGAGCGGCGCCGTGAGTGCCCGTTTCATGGCGAGCACGCCCTGGCGTTCATTCTCTGGCCAGCTAGCCGGGTCGATCTCGTCCGCAATCCAGGCCAGCGTCGACCCGCCGCCGGGCACGGCGCCGTCGCGGAGGCACCATTTCGTCGCCTCGACCGCTCCGGTCAGACGTCTCATCGAATCGAGTCGCTCGGCCTCGGTGGCCGCTCCTACCTCAATCACCCCGACCCGACCGGCAAGCCGAGCCAGTCGCTCCCGGGAAATGCGCCGTTCGAACCCCGGAGGCGACGCTTCCACCTGCCCCCGGATCACCTCGGCCCGGGCGGCCACGGCGGCGGGCTCGCCGGCCCCATCGGCAATTAGCGCGGCGCCACGCCAGGCCACGATGCGACCGGCAGACCCGAGGGCGCCTTCCAGGAATTCGGGCGTCTGTCTCAGCGCCAAGCCCAGACCGGGCAGGACCGTTGCGCCGGTATACGCGGCAAGGTCTTGCAGTATTTCGAATCGGCCCTGCCCGATCCCCGGCGCCGCCATCGCCAGCGCCTGCAGCGCCCCCTTTTGCACGTTGACCGTCAGCAGTTCGAGGGCCGCCTGGCCAAATTCAAGCGCAACGATCACCACCGGCCGGTTCGGCTGCACGGTCGCGATTCGTCCCAGCAGCGCCGCCATCAGCCGCGGGTCCTGGATCCGGCCGCCCGTCAGCAGGATCAGGGGCGCATCCAGGGCGGCCGTCTTTTGCAGCGGATCGGTTATGAGTCGCGGCGAAGCCCAGCCCCGGTCCACCTGCATTCCCCGCACGTAGCGGCCCTGCAGTCCGGGCACCGGCCCGGTCTGCACCCGGATCTGCCCGTCGCCGCCGAGTTCTCCCACCATCTCGCCGACCAGGCGCCCTCCGTCGGCCACGCCGACAGCCGTGGTGGCTACCGCCGTCAGGGTCTTCTCATCGTCACCGGGTTCGGCCCGGAGGCCAAGTTGCCGACCGACGTGGGCCGCCGCCGCTTCAACCCCCCGGCGCAGCAGCATGCCGCTCGCACCGGCCGCCATCAGCAGGGCGCCCTCGTCTACGAGCGCGCGCGCCAGCACGGTGGCGGTCGTCGAACCGTCTCCCGCCTCCTCGGCTGTCACCTGGCTGGCCTCCCGCATGATCCGCGCGCCGATATCCTCCATCCGGTCGGGGAGCGAGATCGTGTTGGCGACGGTGTAGCCATCGCGGGAAACGACCGGCGCACCTCCTTCGCGTTCCAGCAGAACCGCCCGTCCGCCAGGGCCGAAGGTCACCGCCACTGCGTCCGCCACGCGGTGCAGACCCCGTCGGAGCGATTCGCCGGCGGCGTCGCCGAGTCGTACTTCTCTTGCCCGGCCAATTGGGCGGGCGCGAATCGAGGGCATCTTGGCTACGACCTTCATGGCGGACCCGGTCGCGGCACCGGGATTTCGACTCCGGCGGGACTTCCCGCCAACACTGTCGCCCGATCCTACCGTCATCACCGCCATCATGGCCGCATCGACTCAGTGCCGGCCAGCACTCGCTGGCCGGGCGCGGTCCCCATCCAATTCGCCCCGCCAGTAGAATCCAAAACCATCTGTCGCGGCGTCCGCTCCTGGAGGATTCGATTTG
>CAYYTN010000109.1:0-8455 GCA_964474495.1 uncultured Chloroflexota bacterium | reverse complement strand
CTCCTCCCAGTCCAGCCGGTCCACATGGTACTGCCGCCCGGCGTGCAGGTAGATCGCATCCGTGTGCACCAGCATCGGCGCCGCGAACGTATCGATCTGCCCCAGCACCCGCGGCTTGCTCGTCGTATCCACGATCACCACGTTGTCCATCGCCCCGGTCCGCAGACTCACGTGCTGCGCCGGGAAGTCATCCGCCACCGACCAGTGCCAGGTGTCCCCCGCTTTGTGCAGCACGTTAACGCTCGCCAGGTGATCCAGCATCGCTTCCGTTGTGCCCACCCCGAAAATCTCGCCCTCCGTAAACGGCAACTCAAACGCCGCGCATTTCAGGTGGCTGGTCAGAATGTACAGGTTGTCCGGGTTGATCAGCCCCGACTCCACCGGCGCGTCAAAGAAGTAGTCCGGGTGATTCACGATGTACTGATCCAGCGGACTCGACCCCGCCACCATGATCGCCACCGAGGCGTCCTGCCGCCTTCCCGCCCGCCCGAAGCGCTGCCAGGTGCTGGCAATCGCCCCCGGGTAGCCGCACAGCAGCACCGCCTCCAGCCGCCCGATATCGATTCCCAACTCCAGCGCGTTCGTCGCCACCACCCCCCGCACCGCCCCGCTGCGCAGGCCCCGTTCGATCTCCCGCCGCTCCGAAGGCAGGTACCCCCCGCGATAGCCGCGCACCTCGCGATCGCGCAGCGCCGGGTCGCTCTGCGACTTCGATAGCAATATCTCAGTGTTCACCCGGCTCCGCGCGAACGCAATCGTCTGCACGTCATTGCCCAGGAACAGCTTCGCCAGTTCCGCCGTCTCGTCAATCGCCGACCGCCGGATTCCCAGCTCCGCGTTCACCACCCCCGGGTTGTAGAAGATGAAATGCCGCTCCCCCTGCGGCGAGCCGTCATCGTCCACCACGGTGAATTCCTCGCCGGTCAGCCGGGTCGCCAGGTCCTGCGGATTCGCGATCGTCGCCGAGCAGCAGATGAAGGTCGGTTCGCTGCCGTAGAACGCGCAGATGCGCCGCAGCCGCCGCAGCACATTCGCCAGGTGGCTCCCGAAGATGCCGCGATAGCTGTGCAATTCATCGATCACGATGTAGCGCAGGTTCTCGAACAGCCGCGTCCAGTTCGTGTGGTGCGGCAAAATCCCGGTGTGCAGCATGTCCGGGTTGGTGATGACAACGTGGCCGGCCCGGCGAACCGCGCTGCGCGCGTCGCGCGGCGTGTCGCCGTCGTAGGTGAAGGTCTTCACGTCGATCCCGGCCGTCGAGATCAGCCCGTGCAGCTCATCCAGCTGATCCTGCGCCAGCGCCTTCGTCGGAAACATATACAGCGCCCGGCTAGCCGGGTCCTCGATGATCGACTGCAACACCGGCACGTTGTAGCAGAGCGTCTTTCCCGACGCCGTCCCCGTCACCACCACCACGTTCGCCCCTTCCAGCGCCGCCTCAATCGCCGCCGCCTGGTGCGAGTACAGGTCCGTTATCCCGTGCTCTCCCAGCGCCGCCCGCACCCGCTCATCAATCCCCTCCGGGAACTCCGCGATGGTCGCGTCCCGCGCCGGCGCCACCCGCCAGCTGGTCACCCCCGCCGCGAATGACGGGTCCGCCGACAAGCGATCTACGATCTGCGCGGGATTGAGCGGCAAAAGCTGCACCTCAGGGCAAAGACACGGCATCCCGACCGGACGCCTCCCGGGTCCCCGAGAGTTTAGACAAAGCCGCTCGACCATACAAGATACGAACGCCGCCTAATCCCCTTTCGACTCCCCTTTTTCTCCCTCGGCAGCCACCCGATCCGCCAGCGCCCGCCACAGCCCTTCCGCATCATCCGCCGTCACCCGCAGCGTGCCCACTGGCGCCGCCGGTCCCAGGAATCCCCGCGCCGCCAGCCGCTCCCGCAGCCGCAAGACCAGTTGCGTATTCGACCCCGCCCCGATGTAAGCCGTGTCCTCCTCGCGATCGATCCGCAACCCTTCCGCCGCCCCCGGGATCGCCGCCCGCTCCAGCGCCACCGACTCGATCCCGTCATAGGCCACCCGCGCCTCCGCCAGCAGCCCGTACCGAAACACCACCGCCCCCCGTCCCACCGAGTGCGGCAGCACCGCCAGGCTCGCCGCCATCCCTCCCATCCAGACCACCGCGTAGGCTGCCAGCACCACCAGCACCCAGCGCAGCCACGCCCACGGGATCAGCAGCTCAAACGCCAGCACCTCCACCGGCAGCGTGAAGAACACCACCACCAGCAAGTACTTCACGATCGAGCCTTGGTGATAGGTGAACTCGTCCGGCCCCCGCCGGTGGCGCCGCCCCAGCCAGGTCGCAAGGCACACCCACAGCCGGATCTCCGTCGCCAACAGCCGGGCCGCCATCCGCGGCGCCACCATCGCCACTCCCCGCTCGAAAGCGTTCCACCCATCCTGCCCCCGCTCCCGTTCCTGCAAGTACCCCGCGCGCGCCACCAGGAAATGCCGCAGGCCCACCACCACCACCAGCGATTCAATCCCCACCGCCAGTCCGATCGCCGCCGCCCCGCCCACCGCTCCGGTCCAGATCAGCCCGATCTCAGCTGCCACCAGCAGCGGGACCAGCCAGCGCAGCCAGCGCTCGCCCCCCTTCATCACGGGAGCCGCCGAATCATTGCCGTTCTCCGCGCTCATTCCGAACAACCCGCCCGCGACTGCGGGATTTCTCTCTATCTACCCCGCGGCGCGGAAGTATAATCCCCAACTACGCGGAGCTTTACAGGATGCGCGCGCCGTTTGCCCCGGGGGGCCGGCCGGCGCCGAGGTGGTGGAATCATGCAGGACAATCGAGGGCACGACATCAGGCGCGAAGCCGGGCTCGCCGAAGCCGGCGGGCTCGTCGACTTCCTCTGGGCCAACAAGTACAAGACCCTGCTCTGGCTCCTCCTCACCGCCGGCATGGTGGTCATGTGGATCCTCGCCACCCCGCTCATGGTCGGCGTGTTCAGCACCCTGTTCCAGCTGCTCTTCGCCATGAGCTTCATGATCGTCCAATTCGGCGCCCTCTTCCTCTTCCTCGGTCGCGGCCGGGTCTACTGGGTCGGCGCCGGCGAGACCGGCGTCCGTTTCGACGACTACCGCGGCAACGACCAGGTTCTTGAGGTCGCCCGCCGCATCGTCATGCTTCTGCAGGGCGTCCGCGAGATCAAAGAAATGGGCGGTGAGCACACCCGTGGCCTGCTCCTCGAAGGCCCCCCCGGCACCGGCAAGAGCTACCTCGCCCAGGCCATCGCCACCGAGGCCGGCGTCCCCTTCGCCTACGCCTCTGCCCCCGGCTTCTCCAACATGTTCATGGGTATCGGCGTCCTCCGCATCATGATGCTCTACAGCAAGGCGCGAAAGCTCTCCCGCAAGCACGGCGGCGCGATCGTCTTCATCGACGAGATCGACGCTATTGGTATGTCCCGCGACCGCCAGACCGCCGGCGGCGGCATGGGCATGATGGGCGGCATGATGGGCGGCGGCATGGGCGCCATGATGCTCAACGAGCTCCTCATGCAGATGGACCCGCCCAACTTCGACAACGGCTGGCGCCAGCGCATGCTCCGCAAGCTCGGGCTCCGCAAAGAAAAGGCCGCCCTGCCCCCGGTCCTCACGATCGGCGCCACCAACCTGGCCCACAGCCTCGACCAGGCCCTCCTGCGCCCCGGTCGTTTCGACCGCCAGATCCACGTCGACATGCCCGATTTCGACGGCCGCAAGGACATCGCCGCCTACTACCTGGCCAAAGTCCGCCACGAGGAGATGCCCCTCGACCGCCTCGCCAACGACTCCATCGACTACACCCCGGTCGCCATCAAGCACATCATCAACGAGGCCGTCATCCACGCCCACTTCGAAGGCCGCGACGCCATCACCTACAACGACATCACCCGCGCCCGCGAAGACCACGAATTCGGCCTGCGCGAGCCCATCCGCAACATGCCTCTCGACGAGCGCCGCCGCCTCGCCTATCACGAAGCCGGCCACGCCGTACCGCTCGTCAAGTTGATGGCCCACGAGCGTCTCTCAAAAGTCACCATCATCCGCCACGGTGGCGCCCTCGGCTTCGCCGCCTGGAAGCCCACCGAGGAGCGCCACACCCTCGTCCGCGAAGAGGCCCTGGCCCGCATCCAGGTGTCCCTCGCCAGCCGGGCCGCCGAAGAACTCTTCCTCGGCACCCGCATGAACGGCGTCTATTCCGACTTCGCCGGCGCCACCTACACCGCCTACATGATGCTCACCGTCTGGGGCGCCGATGGCAGTCTGTTCTCCCACGCGCCCTGGGGAATGGGGCAACTCGATCCGGAGACCAAAACCCGCGTCGAGCAGGTCCTCGAGCAGGAATTCAAGAAAGCCAAGGCCCTGCTCGTCAAGTACGCCGGCGCCGTCCACGAAATCGCCGAAGGCCTCCTCGAGCACGAAGAACTCGACGGCCAGGACGTCATCGACATCATCGCCAAGCACGACGAACTCAGCGAGTCCGGTATGGGTCCCAGGTACCTTCCCGAATACGCGCTCATGAACGCCGGCGGGCTCTCCGGCGAAGGCGCCCCGCGGCTGCTTTCGCCCAACGGCGGCCCCAACGGCGACGGCGCTGTCACCAATGGCAGCGATGCCGAGCCGCCCGAGGCCGAACTCGAGGAATAGCCCGCCCGCGTAACCGCGCGCCGGAGTACGCCGTTCACGGGAATGCGCGGCCCCTGGCTTCACCATCCCGCCGAAGCGCCTAGAATCCGGGTGGTACCCGGGCGAACCGGGACAAAACCTCGACGCCTGAAAGGCTTGCCCACAACGTGTGCGGAATCGTCGGCTACGTAGGCAGTCGCACCGCTGTCCCCGTCCTCATGGACGGGCTCAAGCGGCTCGAATACCGCGGCTACGACTCTGCCGGCATCGCCGCCCTCGAAGACGGCGAGATCCGGGTCCACCGCCGCGCCGGGAAGCTCCGCGAGCTCGAGGATTCTCTCCACGGTCAAGAATTCGAGGGCACCATTGGACTCGGCCACACCCGCTGGGCCACCCACGGCCGCCCCAACGAAATCAACGCCCATCCCCAGCGCGACTCCAGCGGCCAGGTCGTCGTGGTCCACAACGGCATCGTCGAGAACTACCGGGAGCTCCGCGATCGTCTCCTCGGCCTCGGCCTCGGCTTCGACTTCCGCTCCGAAACCGACACCGAGGTCATCGCCCAGCTCGTTGCCCTCCACCTGCGCGACGCCGACGACCTCCACGAAGCCGTCCGCCGTTCCCTCCGCGAGCTGTCCGGCGCCTACGCCATCGCCGTCATGTGGGCCGGTGACCCCGACGCCATCGTCGCCGCCCGCGTCGCCAGCCCGCTGGTCCTCGGCATCGGCGACGACGAGTTCTTCGCCGCCTCCGACGTCCCCGCCCTGCTCCCCTACACCCGTCGCGTCATCGTCATCGAAGACGGCGAAATCGCCCGCCTTTCCCGCACCGGCATCCTCGTCACCGACACCGACGGCAACGAACTCGCCAAGGCCGTCGACGAGATTCCTTGGAGCCCCGCCCTCGCCGAAAAGGGCGGCTACAACCACTTCATGCAAAAGGAGATCTTCGAGCAGCCCCGCGCCCTCGCCGACACCATCAGCGGCCGCTATTCCGAGAAGTCCGGTCTCCTCTACCTCGACAACCTCGTCGATCTCGAGCCCCGCCTCGGCAACATCCAGCGCGTCCTCCTGCTCGCTTGCGGCACCTCCTGGCACGCCGCGCTCATCGGCAAGTACTACCTCGAAGAGCTGGTCGGCATCCCCACTGAAGTCGACTACGGCTCCGAGTTCCACTACCGCAAGCCGGTTCTTGACGAAAGTTGCCTGGTCGTCGCCCTCAGCCAGTCCGGCGAAACCTTCGACACCCTCGCTGCCATGCGCGCCGCCCGCGACCTCGGCACCCCGATCGTCGCCATTTGCAACGTCCCCGGCAGCACCCTCAGCCGCGAAGCTGACGGCGTCCTCTTCACCCACGCCGGACCCGAAATCGGCGTCGCCTCCACCAAGACCTTCACCGCCATCATCGCCGCTCTCTACATGCTCGCCATCCAGCTCGGCCGCATCCGCGACCGCCTCGACGCCGGCCGCGCCACCGGGCTCATGCAACAGCTCGCCCGCCTTCCCGGCCGCATCGAGTTGGCCCTCCGTCTCGACGACCAGATCCGCGATCTCGCCCGTCGCTACGCCGACGTCTCCGACTTCCTCTTTCTCGGCCGCGGCCTCAACTACCCCGTCGCTCTTGAAGGCGCCCTCAAGCTCAAAGAAATCTCGTACATTCACGCCGAGGGCTATCCCGCCGGCGAGATGAAACACGGCCCGATCGCTCTAATCACGGCCGACATGCCGGTCGTCGCGCTCGCTCCCGCCGGGACCGTCTACGACAAGATGATCGGCAACATTGAAGAGGCCCGCGCCCGCGAAGGCCAGCTGATCGCCTTTGGCTACGAAGGTGACGAGCTACTTCCAGAGCTGGCCGACCACTTCATCGGGCTGCCCCCCACCACCGATCTCCTCTCCCCCATCCTCATGTCCGTTCCCATGCAGCTGTTCGCCTATCACATCGCGGTCCGTCGCGGCTGCGATGTCGATCAGCCGCGCAACCTCGCCAAGAGCGTCACCGTCGAGTAGCCGCCCGCGTTTGGGTCAGGCCGGGTCCGCGATACTCGAGATTCGCCGGCCCATCAGCTCCCCATTCATACCGCCGATGTTCACGTCCCGGACCACGCCCTCGCGGTCCACGAAATAGCTCGTCGGCATCCCCACAATCCGGTACCGATTCGTCGAGTCCCCTTCCGGGTCCAGCCCCACATCGAAGCTCAGCGCGATCTCCTCGGCCACGAACTTCTCCACCGTATCCCGCCGCTCGCCCACGCTGATCGCCACGATCACCAGGTCCCCGTAGGTCTTCTCGGTCCAGATCGCCTCCATCTCCGGCAATTCGATCCGGCACGGCCCGCACCACGTCGCCCAGAAATTCAGGAATAGCGGCCGTCCCGCATAGTCCGCCAGCTTGTGGGTCCCGCCCTCCAGCGATTCCACCTCGAACGCCGGCAGCCGGTCGCCGATCGCCAGCCCGATCTCCCCCGTGGATTCCGCCGGGGCCGCCGCGCCCGCCGTAGTCGCCACCGCCCCCTTCGCGTCCGCCTCGACCGCCGCCGGGCCACAACCCACCAACGCCAGCGCTCCCACCGCTCCCCCCAGCCCCAGCAGGCGCCGGCGGTTCAACAAACCTGGGCGCAAATTGCTGTTCGGCAGGGCAGGCATACGGCGATTCTCGCTCCCGGCGGGCCCTCTCGCCGTCATCTTCCTTACAGAATCGGCCCTACTGCAGTGTCATTAACCAGGCGGCCAGCAGGTCCACATCCTCCGCGCTCATCCCCAGGCTCGGCATCGCCGTCCCCGGCTTCACCGCCGGCGGGTCGGCCAGCCAGGTCTTGAAGTTATCCACCGACGTATCCAGCACCGTTGCGATCTGCGGCTGCGACGCCACTCCGTCCAGTTCCGGGCCAATCGTCCCCACCGCTGCCGGGATCCCCGAAACCTTGTGACAGGCTCCGCAGCCCCGCCCCACGAACAGGATCTCCGCCGCCGCCACATCCACCGCACCGGCCGCCCCCGGCGCCTCGGTCGAGGCCGCGGTCGGCGCCTCGGTCGCCACCGCCTCCACCGCCGGTGCCGACGTCTCCGGAACACTCGCCGGCAGCGCCGCCGCCACCGCCACCTTCGGCGCCGCCGAGGCGTCCGATCCGAACTCAGGCTCGTCCGCCGATCCGCCGCAGGCCGCCAGAACCACCGCCAGCACAAGCGCACTCAGCACGCCCATCATCAGGTGGCGTACACGCCGCTCAGACTTCATCGTCCGGTGCATCGCAATCCTCAGGAACTTTCTTGGTGGTAGAGCGCGACCGCCCGGCCAGACCGGTCGCGGGCCCACCGAGCCTACTATCAACCGTCAGCCGCCGCAAAGCATCCCCGCCCCGCCCTGCCTCACAGATTGATCGCCACGATTGTAAAAGCCGACAGCACCATTCCGATCAGCGTCAGCCGCCCAAAACGCTGTTTCCAGATCACGTAATCAACCGCCGTCAGGATCAACAGCGCCGACGTCGAGATAAACGGGAACACAAACGACGCCGGCAACTCGAACAGCGCCCCCACCATCGTCACGCTCTGCACCAGGTTCAACAGCCCCAGCAGGATCCCCACGATCACCGCCCGCGTCTGTGCCCGCTGGCTGGCCCGCGGCGCCGGCTCGCCCCGCCGTCGCGCCTCCCCCCGCGCCAGCCGTCCCACCAGCGGCCACGTCACCACCGACGACACCGTCGCCGCCATAAACGTGAACGCGCTCAGGTCAATCGGATCCGCCGCCACCGTCAGCTCCACAAACGCTCGCGCCGCCAGCCCGCTGATCCCCAGCGACACGATCGAGTAGAGGGTCAAGAGCGGCATCA
>CAYYTN010000108.1:0-8456 GCA_964474495.1 uncultured Chloroflexota bacterium | reverse complement strand
GCGCCAGCCGCAGCGCGTCGGTCGACCCCGGTGTGCAGGCCACGATCGTGCCGTCCTTCGCTCCGCCGACGGCCCGGCTCATGATCGCGGCGGTCCCGATCTCGTCCCAGCTAAAGCGCCGGAACGCCTCGCCGTAGCCGTCCAGCACCTTGTCCAGCAGCGGCGTCACGGTTTCGACGGTCAGGTCCTTGCGACCCAGCCCGGTGCCCCCGCAGAAGATCACGAAATCGGCCTTCTCGCCGGTGTACTCGGCAAACATCGCCTCGATCGCCGCCGGGTCGTTCTTGATGAGTTCCCGGCCGACCACCTGGTGACCGGCGGCCGCGATCAGTTCGACCGCCGCATCGCCGGAGCGGTCCGTCTTTTCGGTCCGCGAGTCGCTGACCACCACCACCGCGCAGTCCAGCGGGCCGAGCGCTTCGGCGATCCCGCGATGCTCCTCGGTCGACGCCGAGCCGTGCCCGTGGTCGTGCCCGTGACGGTGGCCATGATCACCGCCATGCGAATGCCCGTGCCCGCGCCCGTGGTCGTGCCCGCGGTCGCGCCCGTGCCCATGGTCGCCCCCATGCGCACCGCCATGCCCGCCTCCGTGCTCAGCCAACGTCAGCCCCGCATCCGGCTATTCGTCGCGCCGGTCGGTCCCGGTGCGTCGACTCTCCCCGTCCCGGCGTTCCTCGTCGTCCCGCCGGTCGTCGCCGTCGCGTCGATCCGGGTCATCGCGCTGGCCCTTGAGCCGGCGATCGGCCAGCTCGCGTCGCTCCACGGCCCGGCGATCCTCGCCGCCGCGCCGGTCGTCCCCCCGACGATCTGACTTTTCGCGTTTCTCGGATTGGTCCCCGTCCATCCGAATCCCTTTCTCGTGCCCTACCCGGTCGACGGGCGCGCGTCTACGCGCCCAACTCCTTCGCGTAATTCCGCATGCGATCCTTAATCTGGCCGACCACCGTCTCGGCGTCCGCGTGCGGTCGCTGCCAGATGTTGCGTCCGAAAATAAACCCGGTTGCGCCGGCCTTCAGTGAGGCATCCACACGTTCCAGCAATAACTCATCCGATACCCGCGAGCCGCCCGACATGATCACGATCGTCTTACCGGCCGACTCCAGGATCTTCGCCAGCGCCTCTTCCAGGGTCCAGGTCATCTTGTTGTAGGGGGCCGGGGCGTCGGCCACCGGCCCGATGGTGCCGTCGTCGTTGGCGTCCGGGTAGTTCACCTTGACCACGTCCGCGCCCATCTCGGCGGCGATCCGCGCCGCGTAATCGATCGCGTAGATCGACCCCGCCCCACCCTTCGCGCCGATGTCAGCGCCGCGCGGGTACGACCACACCACCACCGGCATTCCCACCCGCTCCGCCTCCAGGCGAACCTGCGAGAACGTCTCGAAATCCGCCTCCTGCGCGCCCGAGCCCACGTAGAGGGTGTAGCCAATCGCGTCGGCGCCCATCCGCACCGCGTCCTCCACCCGGGCCGTCAGCGGCGAGCGCGGGCTGTCGTTGCCGGGAATCTCGCTCTTGCCCTTGATCTTGAGCAGCAGCGGCACCGTGCCGGCGTAGGGGTGCATGTACTTCGAGGCCAGCCCCACCTGCAGCGCGATCGCCGAATAGCCGGCCTTCGCCGCCAGGTCCAACTCGTAAGTCGGGTCCAGGCTGTCCGGGTTCTCGAAGAAATCCCTCGGCCCGTGCTCCAGGCCCTGGTCCACCGGCAGCACCAGCAGCGTGCTGCCGCCCGGGCCGTGCTCGTGCAGCATCCGGTGCAACCGGGTGCGTTTGCCCAGGCTCAGGTCCATGTCGTCCAGCGTCGGTCGATTGACGATTGTGTCCACGGTTACTTTTCCCTTCGCGGGCGCCGCGCGGCGCTTCCTTTTTCGGATTTCCAACTTGTCCGGCGAGTCTATCCCCGCCATCTCACAAAGCTGTAACAGGTTCTCGTACGGGCAGACCGCGCAGCCCACCGTTATCTCCGGCGCCAGGTCGTTGCCGTGGAAGTCGCTGCCCCCGGTAGTCAACAAGCCGTGCTCGGCGGCGATGTCCAGGTATAGCCGCCACTCCTTCGGGTCGATGCCGCCATAGTACACTTCCAGCCCCTGCAGGCCGGCCTCGATCAGCGGCGGCAGCAGGTTTGCCAGGTCCAGGGTCCCATCGTGAAAGTCGTAGTACGGGTGCGCCACCACCGCCACCCCGCCCGCCGCCACCACCATCTCCACCGCGTCGCGCGTCTCCAGATTCGTCCGCCCCACGTAGCCCGGCGCATCGTTCCCCAGCCAGCGCTCGAACACCCGGTCCCAGCTCGTCTCGTAGCCCTTCTCCATGATCGCCCTCGCGATGTGGGGGCGCCCGATCCGCGCCTCGCCGGCGATTTCCAGCACCCGCTCCCACTCGATCGCCAGCCCCAGTTCGTTCAGCCTCTTGACAATCGCCTCGCCGCGCAGCTCGCGGTCGAACTTCGCCTCGTGCATCGTCTTCGCCAGCGCCGGCGCCCCGGGGTCGGGCGCGTAGCCCAGCAGGTGCACCGTCTGCGGACCCTGCACTGGGCTCTCCCAGTCAGTCGATAGTTCCACTCCGGGGATCACCATCAGACCCACCCGCTCCGCAACCGCCAGCGCCTCCGGGATCCCGTCCATGGTGTCGTGATCGGTCACCGCGATCGCCGCCACGTCGCTGGTCGCGGCCAGTTCCACCAGCTCGGTCGGCGACAGCGCGCCGTCCGAAGCCGTGGTGTGGGTGTGCAAGTCCGCTCCCCGGGCATCGGCCATCCGCGGCATCTCCTCAGCTCCGCCGCGGATTACGATCCCCGGCGCACAACTCTTCAGCGCGCGATTCTACCGCTCCCGCCGGCGTCACCGTGTGGGCGGGCTTACTCGGACCGCGTAGTGTCCTTGCCGGTCACCCAGCTATGCCCGCTCTCTCCCAGGAAATCCTCCGCCGCGTGCGGGCCCCACGAGCCCGGCGCGTAGTGCGCCAGCGGCGGCAGGTCTTCGCCTTCCCAGGCATCGGCGATCGGGTCGGTGAGTTGCCAGGCCAGTTCGATCTCGTCCTGGCGGGTGAACAGCGATGCGTCCCCCTCCAGCGCATCCAGCAACAGCCGTTCATAGGCGTCCGGGATCGGCCCCTCCCCGGCCCCTTCTCCGTAGCGGAAATCCATATGCACCGAGTTCATCTCGCTGGCGGTGTCCGGCACCTTGGTCTCGAACCGCAGGTGGATTCCCTCATCCGGTTGCAGGCGCAGCACCAGCGCATTCGGCCGCAGCGGGGTGTCATCGTCGGACCCAAACATCACGTGCGGCGGCGACCGGAACTGGACCACGATCTCGGTAACCCGTTCGGTCAGGGCCTTGCCGCTCCGCAGGTAGAACGGCACCCCTTCCCAGCGCCAGTTGTCGATGAAGAAGCGCATCGCGCAGTAGGTCGCCGTCTTCGATCCTTCCGCCACATCCTCCTCATCCCGGTAGCCGCGATACTGCCCGCGCACGCTGCTCTCCACCGCGTCGCCGCTCCCGTAGCGCCGCACCGCCCGCAGGACCTTCACCTTCTCATTGCGCAGCGTCTCCGCCTCAAACAGCGCCGGCGGCTCCATCGCCGTCAGCGTCAGCAGTTGCAGCAGGTGATTCTGGAACATATCGCGCAGCACGCCCGAGCCGTCGTAGTAGCCACCGCGATAACCGATCCCTTCCTCCTCGGCCACCGTTATCTGCACCTGTTCGACGTAGTTGCGATTCCAGATCGGCTCGAAGATGGCGTTCGCGAACCGGAAGAACAGGATGTTTTGCACCGTGTCTTTGCCCAGGTAGTGATCGATCCGGTAGATCTGGTCCTCGTTGAAGACTTTTTGCAGGTCGTGCCCCAGTTGCAGGGCCGAGTCCAGGTCGCGTCCGAACGGCTTTTCGACCACCAGCCGCGACCAGGTCTCTCCGTGGTCCACCATCCCCGCCGCCCCCAGGTTTTCGACGATCGGCGCGAAAAAGCGCGGCGCCGTCGCCAGGTAGTACAGCCGGTTGCCCTGGTCGCCCCCCGCCGCCCGGGTGAGCCCGGCGTTCAGGTCGGCATAGGCCGCCGGGTCGGTCGCGTCGGCGGGCACGTAGTGGACCCGTGGGGCAAAGCTCGCCCAGTGCTCCTCGACTACCTCGCCCGGCAACTTCGCCCGCAGCCGCTCCCGCCACTCATCGTCCGTCATCCGCGTCCGCGACGTGCCCACGATCGCCAGGTCTTCCGGCAGCCGCCCCTTGCAGAACAGGCTGAACAGCGACGGAATCAGCTTCCGGCTGGTCAGGTCCCCCGACGCGCCGAAGATCAGCAGCGTCGTCCCGTGCTCGCTCATTTCCCGGTTTCCTTCACCGCGTGGCCGCCAAACTGCTGCCGCAGCGCCGCCAGCATCCGATCCGAAAACGGCGACGCGTCCCGCGAGCGGAACCGCCGCATCAGCGCCAGCGTCAGCACCTCCGCCGGGCTGTCCAGGTCAATCGCCTCCTGCACCGTCCAGCGCCCCTCGCCGGAGTCGTCCACGTAGGCCTCCAGCTTCTCCAGCTTCGGGTCGTCCTCCAGCGCCAGCACCGCCAGATCCAGCAGCCAGCTCACGATCACGCTGCCGTGCTGCCAGACCCGCCCCACCTGCGCCAGGTCCAGGCCCAGTTCTTCCTTCTTGGCCAGGATCTCAAACCCCTCGCCCATCGCCTGCATCATCCCGTACTCGATCCCGTTGTGGACCATCTTGGTGAAGTGTCCCGCCCCGGCCGGGCCGACCAGGCCGTAACCCTTGTCGTGGCCCGGCGCCAGCGTCTGGAACAGCGGCTCCAACCGCGCGAAGACCTCCGGCTCACCGCCGACCATCAGGCTGTAGCCGTTCTTCAGTCCCCAGATACCGCCGCTGGTCCCCGAGTCCAGGAAACTCAGACCGTGCTCGCCGACCTTTTTCGACCGCCGCATGCTGTCCTTGTAGTTGGCGTTGCCGCCATCGATGATTGTGTCGCCGGCTTCCAGCAGCGGGATCAGCGTGTCGATCATGTCTTCGGTCGGCCCGCCGGCCGGCACCATCGTCCACACCGCCTTCGGCGCCGTCAGCTTGCTCACCAGGTCCGCGATCGACTCCGCCCCCACCGCCCCGATATCCACCGCCGCCTGTACTTTTGCCTGGTCGCGGGTGTAGGCCACCACCCGGTGCCCCCCGCCCAGGAGTCGCTCGGTCATATTCGCACCCATGCGCCCCAGGCCGATAATTCCCAGTTCCATCAGATGCCTCCCAGTTGACGTAATGTAAACTTACCGACCTTCGCGCCGGCGCTTGCTCAGACTTCCTTCGTCAGATTCTCAATCGCCGCCACCGCGTCCGCGCCCAGGTCGATCCGCGCCGCCGGCCGACCCCGCCCGGTCAGCGCCTCCATGTCGCCGCGGGCCTGCGCCGCCACCAGCGTCGCGAACCCGTAGCCGGCCGTCGGAATCGGCATGTCCGCTCCCGGCGGCTGCACCAGTTGCAGGAACGCCCCGTTGGGTTTGCCGCCCTTGTGCAGTTGGCCGGTCGAGTGCAGGAAGCGCGGTCCGTAGCCGAGCGTCGTGGCGAACCCGTGCTTTTCCAATATCGCCCGCCGCAGCCCGTCCAGTGCCTGCGCCACCGGTTCCGTTTCGTGAATGTAGGCCATGATCGCCACGTAGCCATCGGCCTCTGTCGCCGCCAACAGATCGGCAAGCGAACCGTCGCCGGCCGCCGGCAACTCACCGGTTCGCGCATAGCCGGCCAGCACCCGGTTGGTGGCGTCCTTGCTCTCCTGCACGTTCGGCTGATTGAAGGGGTGGATGCCGATCGCCGCGCCGACCACCGCCGTCGCGAATTCCCACTGGTAGAACTCGGCGCCCAGGTCGTAGATGTCCTCCAGGGGCCGGCGCAGCACCACCCTTCCCGCCTTTGTCAGCGCCTCGGCGTGGGCGTCGCTCGCGTCGTTGTCATCGCCCTCGAGGCGCAGGTAGGCAAACACCCGGTCGTCGCCGTACTGCTCCGGTTTCGCGAACGGTTCCCCGGCGATCGGCAGGATGCCGCGACCGTCCTTGCCGGTGCTCTCGGCCAGCAGTTGCTCGGCCCAGAGGCCGAAGCTGGCCACCCCCGGCGAAGTGATGAAGGTCAGTTTGTCGCGGCCCTCGCGGTAGTGGCCGCCGAGTTGCGCACCGAGCCGCGCGCCCACGTTCGCCTCGGCCGACACCCCCGGCCCGCTGCTCGTCACCGCCCGCTCCCCCCGGCCCAGCAGCGTGCCCAGGTCCAGACCCATGATCGCCGCCGGCACCATCCCAAAGTGGGTGAACGCCGAGTAGCGCCCGCCGACGTTCGGGTCCGCCCGAAAGATCGCCCGGAAGCCGTGCTCGCGGGCCACATCGGCCAGGTGCGAGCCCGGGTCGGTCACTGCGATGAAATGCCGGCCCCCCCCCCCCCCCCCCCCCCCCCCCGAAAGTAGCTGTAGAAGGACATCACCTCGGTCGTCGTCCCCGATTTCGAGGAGACGATGAAGACCGTCTTCGCCGGGTCGATCGCCCGCTCCACCGCCGCCACCCATTCCGGCGCCGTCGAATCCAGCACGATCAGTTCCGGGCTTCCCGGCGAGCTCTCAAACGACGCCCGCAGGACCTCCGGACAGAGGCTGCTGCCGCCCATCCCCAGCAGCACCGCGTGGCGCACCCCCTCCTCGCGCAGGTCCGCCGCCAGCGATTCCAACTCGTCCACCGCCGCCCGCATATCGCCCGGCGCGGTCAGCCAGCCCAGCCGGTTGGCGATCTCCCCCGGGTCCGGCCCGTCGCCGTGCCAGACCGTGCCATCGTGGCGCCAGATGCGGGCCACCACATCGTCCTGGGCCAGCTCGTCCAGCACCGCCTGGGCCGCCGCGCCCAGGCGGGTCAACGCTCCGGCCCGGTCACGCGGTTCGGGACTCGCGTCGTCCACCTATGCCCCTTCCAGCAGCGCCGCTGCCTTGCCGGCCACGTCCTCCAGCAGGATGTCGTAGGCATCGGCGAAGGCCTGCACCCCGGCCGCCAGCAGTTCGTCGGTGATCTCCTCCAGACTCACCCCCGCCGCCGCCAGTTCCTGCAAGTGCGCCTTCGCGCCGGTCATGCCGTCCTCCAGGGTCAGCCGCGCCTCGCCGTGGTCCTCCCAGGCCGCCGCCGTCGCCGGCGGCAGCGTGTTCACGGTGTCCGGCGCGATCAGTTCCTCCACGTAGAGCACATCGCTGTATTCCGCGTTCTTGGTTCCGGTGCTGGCCCAGAGGCAGCGCTGCACGCGGGCCCCGGCGGCCTTCAACTCATCCCACTGCCGCCCGGCGAAGATCTCCTGGTACGCCCCGTAGGCCGCGATCGCGTTGGCCACCGCGGTCTTGCCCAGCAGACCGGCCAGTTCTTCCTCGCCGGCGTCGATCCGCGCCTGCAACCGGCCGTCGGCAGCCGTGTCGACGCGGCTCACGAAGAACGACGCCACCGAGGCCACCGACCCCACATCGGCCCCGGCCGCCTTGCGATCGGTCAGCGCCGCCACGTAGGTCTCCGCCACCTGCCGGTAGGCGTCCAGGGCGAACAGCAGCGTCACATTCACGTTCACGCCCTCGGTCAGCAGAGTTTTGATGGCCGGGATCCCGGCCGCCGTCGCCGGGACCTTGATCATCAGATTCGGCCGGTTCACCACCCCCCAGAACCGCCGCGCGTTGGCCACCGTCCCGTCGGTGTCATCGGCCAGGTGCGGCGACACTTCCAGGCTCACGAAGCCGTCCTCGCCGTTGGTGTCGTCGTACACCGACCGCAGCACATCGCAGGCCGCCTGGATGTCGCGGATCGCCAGCTTCTCGTACACCGCCTCGGTGTCCAGCCCGGCCTTCGTCCCCTCCACGTCGTCATAGGCCGACGAACCGGACACCGCCGCCTGGAAGATCGACGGATTCGACGTCACGCCGGCTATCCCGCGATCGCGCAGCGCCTGTAATTCGCCCGACTCAATCATCTCCCGACTGATCTGGTCGTACCAGGGGGACTGTCCCAGATCGCGCAGGCTCCAGAGGGCCGACTTCGCCATATCTGTCTCTCCTTGTGGGATCCGCTTATCTACGGTCTTAACTCGCCGGCGATGCCGCCGGTCGACTCTTCAATCGCCATCACTTTGTCCAGGCGTCGTTGGAAGCGCTCTTCCGGCACGTAGACCGCCGCCAGGTAGGCCGCCACGATTTCTTCCGCCACCGCCGTGCCCACGATCCGCCCGCCCAAACAGAGCACGTTCATCGCGTCATGTTCCACGCCCTGGTGCGCCGAGTAGGTGTCGTGGCAGGTGGCCGCGCGGATGCCGCGTAACTTGTTGGCGGCCACGCAGGCGCCGACGGCGCTGCCGCAGAGCATGATCCCGCGTTCGGCCTGTCCGTCCTGCACCGCGCGCCCGACGGCCTCCGCGAAATCCGGGAAATCGTCCAGCGGGTCCATCGTAAAAGCGCCCACATCCACCACCTCGT
>CAYYTN010000107.1:0-8463 GCA_964474495.1 uncultured Chloroflexota bacterium | reverse complement strand
TCACCCGCGAGAACCGCTTTACGGAGCTGGGCGCCTACGACTGGTGGTATGACGACGAGCTGCATCCCGACACCTTCGTCGGCGACATGGCGCTGAACTGGCTCAAGCAGGCCCAGCCCACCGACGAGCAACCGTTCTTCCTGGAGATCGGATTTCCCGGGCCGCACCCCCCGTTTGACCCGCCGCGGAGTTATGCCGAGCCCTACCTCGAAAAAGATCTGCCAATGATCCCGGCCACGGACGCGGAGATGGACGCGCAACCGCGCGCCATCAAGGCCCTGCGCGATCGCGTAATCGAGCGCTTCGCCGATTCAATCGGATTCGACCCCCACGCCTCCGACGAGAACCGGCAGCGCCAGCGCGCCTACTACTACGGCAACGTCACGCTCATCGACGAGAAGGTCGGCGAGATCATGGCGTCGCTGGAAGAGCGTGGCGACCTGGAGAACGCCGTCGTCATCTTCACTTCCGATCATGGCGAGTTGCTGGGCGACCACGGCCTGGTGGAGAAATGGAACATGTACGAGTGGGCGGTCCGGGTGCCGCTGATCGTCTGGTCGCCGGGACGATTTGAGGGCGATCGGACGGTGGACAGCCTGGTGCAGTGGTTCGACATCGGGCCGACCATCCTGGAACTCGGCGGCGTGGAGCCGCCGGACACCTTTGAGGCGCAATCGCTGCTGCCGCTGCTGGACGGGGACGCCGCGGCGCCGGAACGCGAATACGCCTTCTCCGAGCACGCCCCGGACCCCATGCTCAATCCGATTGAGTACATGCTGATGATTCGCAGCCGGCGCTGGAAGCTGGTGGAATTCGTCGGCGAGACGGAGGGGCAGCTATTCGACCTGGAGGCCGATCCGGACGAACTGCATGACCTCTGGGACGACCCCGACCAGGCGGAGATCAAGGCCGACCTGAAGACCCGGCTGCACGATTGGTTTGTGAACAGCACGGCGTCCACCACGGAGTGGAGGAACCCGGTTCGCTATGAGTGAGTACGAGCGACCGAACATCATCTTCGTCAACACGGATCAGCAGCGCCAGGTTTCGGTCAGAAGGAGCGCTGTTCGTGGCTAGTCGTCCCAACATCATCTTCATCAATACCGACCAGCAGCGCTACGACACGATCGCCGCGCTGGGCTTCCCCTACATGAACACGCCCAACCTCGACCGGCTGTTCAACGAGGGAGTGACGTTCGCGAACTGCTTCATCACGGCGTCGTCGTGCGCGCCGACCCGGGCGAGCCTGTTTTCGGGAATGTACGCCCACAACCACGGCGTGCTGCGCAACGGTTCGCGCTGGCCGCGAATCTGGGTGGAGGACCTGGCCGAGGCCGGCTACCACTGCGTGAACATCGGCAAGATGCACACCATGCCCTACGAAGCGCCGATGGGCTTTCACGAGCGCTTCGTGGTCGAAAACAAGGAACGCTCCAGCGATCCCGAGCACCCGGAGTGGAACCCGCAGGGGCCGGTGTACGTGGACGAGCAGGACCGGGCGTTCGCGGCGCGCGGGATCGAGAAGCCGGGGAAGGTGTTCTACCGGGCGATGCCCGACTACGAGGACCGGCAGGGCGCCTACGAATGGCCCGCGCCGGAGGAACTGCACTCGGATTTCTTCGTCGGCGACGCCGCGCTGGACTGGATCGGGCGAAATCCGTCGCTGGACCGGCCGCTGTTCATGGAGATCGGTTTCCCGGGGCCGCACCCGCCGTACGACCCGGTGGAGCGCTACGTCGGCGAGTATCTGGAGAAAGACCTGCCGATCCAGACGGCGAGTGAAGAGGAGCGCGAGCGCCAGCCGCGGGCCCTGAAGGCGCTGCGCGAGCGGATGGAGGGCGTGTTCATCGATTCGCTCTCGTTCAACTCGCGGGCGACCCGGGAGCAGCGGCACCGGCAGCGGGCCTACTACCTGGCCAACGTGACGATGATCGATGAGAAGGTCGGGGAGATCTTTGAATCGCTGCGCCAGAACGGCTATCTCGAAAACGCGGTGGTGATCTTCACTTCCGATCACGGCGACTGCCTGGGCGATCACGGGCTGGGCCAGAAATGGAATATGTACGACACGATCGTGCGGGTGCCGACGGCGATCTGGTCGTCGGGTGAATTCGCTGGCGGGCGGGTGGTGGACGACCTGTACCAGTGGTTCGACCTGGGTCCGACGATACTGGAGCTGGCGGGGCTGGACGTGCCGGAGCACTTCGAGGCGGTGTCGATGGCGCCGGCCTTGCGCGACGATCCGGGCGCGGCGGGACGCGAGTATGTGTTCTGCGAGCACGCCCGCGACCGGATCATGCGGGCGACGGCGCTGGAGGTGATGATCCGCGATCGCGATTGGAAGCTGATCTACTTCCCGGATCACGACGAGGGGCAGCTTTTCGACTTGAACGCCGGCCCGGCCGAGGAGAACGACCTCTGGGACGAGCCGGCGCAGGCGGCACAGAAGCAGAAGTTGCTGCGTGAGATGCAGCGCTGGTTCATGGCCAGCACGATCGCCGGCGCGGAGGGCGCGATGAGCGAGGAGTGGGCGGCGCTGCGGGAAGAGGTGGGTTGAGATGCGCGCCGTGAGAATCGACGAGCGGTATCAGGAATCAAACCGAAGGAGCGCGGCCCGTGGCTGATCGACCGAACATCATCTTCATCAATACCGACCAGCAGCGCTACGAGACGATCAACGCGCTGGGTTTCGACTATGTCGATACGCCGAACCTGGACCGGCTGGTGAACGAGGGGGTCAACTTCTCGAAGTGCTACGTCAACTCGCCGGTGTGCGGGCCGACGCGGGCGTCGCTGTTCTCGGGGCTATCGCCGCACAACAGCGGGGCGCTGCACAACGGGTCGCGGTGGAACGATAGCTGGGTGACGCTGCTCAACGACGCCGGCTATCACTGCGTCAACGTGGGCAAGATGCACACCGGGCCGATGGGCGCGCCGTGGGGCTTTCACGAGCGCTACATCGTGGAGAACAAAGACCGCTCGGCGATGCCGGTGAAGTACCTCGATGAGCTCGACAAGGCGATCCTGGCGCACCGGCTCGAAAAGCCCACCGGTACCAGCTACGCCCGCGACTTCCCGGACTACGAGGAGCGCGAGGGCGCCTACGAATGGCCGCTGCCGGATCACTTGCACCCGGACATCTTCGTCGGCGAGACGGCGGTGCGCTGGCTGGATCTGAGCTACGGCCAGTACTCGATCGACAAGCCGCTGTTCCTGGAGATCGGCTTCCCGGGCCCGCATCCGCCCTACGACCCGACGGCGGAGTTCGCGGAGAAGTACCTGGAGCGCGAATACCCGATTCTGCCGGTTACCCAGGAGGACATGGATTCGCAGCCGCGCGGCCTGCAGGGTTTTCGGCAGGGGCACCGCGATTTCGACTTCGACAGCGTGTCGTTTAGCCCGCACGCCTCGGACGAGAATCGCCACCGCCAGCGCGCCTACTACATGGCGAACATGGAGATGATCGACGCCCAGGTGGGCGACATCCTGGATTCGCTGGAGCGGAACGGCCTGCTGGAGAACTCGGTGGTGATGTTCACTTCCGACCACGGCGACAACCTGGGCGATCACGGCATCAGCCAGAAATGGAACATGTACGAGCAGTCGGTCCACGTGCCGGCGGTGGTGTGGTCGCCCGGGCGGTTCGAGGGCGGGCGCGACGTCCCCGATTTCTACCAGTGGTTCGATTTCGGGCCGACGATGCTGGAGCTGGCCGGGGTGAAGGCGCCGCGGCACTACGAGGCGATCTCGATGCTCCCGGCGCTACAGGGCGACGCGGAGGCGAGCGGCCGGACGCGGGTGTTCGCGGAGATCGCCCGCGACCAGGTGATGCAGTCGATTGAGTACGCGATCATGGTCCGCGACGAGCGCTGGAAGTGCGTGGAATACCTGGGCGACAACATTGGCCAGCTGTTCGACCTGGAGAACGACCCGGACGAACTGCAAAACCTCTGGGGCGACCCGGAGCACGCCGCGATCCAGCGAGAGCTACTGGACGCGATCCATACCTGGTACGTCCGCAGCACTGTCCGGGCCAGCCTGAAGAACGCGGCCCCCATGATCCGGAGCGACCTCGATGTCTGAGAACTCTGCCGATTCCCGCCCGAACATCATCCTCATCATCACGGACCAGCAGCGCTTCGACACGATCAACGCGCTGGGGTTCGACTACATGGACACGCCCAACATCGACCGGCTGGTGCGGGAGGGCGTGAGCCTGAACAACTGCTTCATCAACGCCTCGGTCTGCGCGCCGGCGCGGGCCAGCCTGTTCAGCGGCTATTGGCCACACAACGCCGGGGTGATGCGCAACGGCGAGGTCTGGTCGCACACCTGGGTAGAGGACCTGGCGGCGGCCGGCTACTACAACGTGAACATCGGCAAGATGCACACCGGTCCCTACGAGGGTGAGTTTGGCTTTCACGAGCGCTACGTGGTCGAGAACAAGGACCGGTTGCGCGATCCGTTCCGCTTCTACGACGAACTGGACAAGGCGCTGCTGGCGCAGGGGATTCGCAAGCCGGGGCGCGACATGTATAGCGAGCGGGATGACTACAAGGATTCACTGGGCGCGTTTGTGTGGCCGGTGGACGAGGACATGCACCCGGACTTCTTTGTCGGCAACGCGGCGCTGTGGTGGCTGGAGAAGGCCCCCCCGCCAACCAGCCCGCTGTTCCTGGAGATCGGCTTTCCGGGGCCGCATCCGCCCTACGACCCGGTGGAGCGCTACATCGAGCCGTACATGGAAAAGGACATGCGGATCCTGCCGGCGACCGACGCGGAGATGGAGGCGCAGCCGGACGGGCTGAAGAGGCTGCGCGGCAACTTCGTCCAGCGCGAGCACGACGCGGTGGCGTTTGACCCGGATGCCTCGGACGAGCGTCGCCAGCGCCAGCGGGCCTTCTATATGGCCAACGTGACGATGATCGACGAGAAGGTCGGCGAGATCATGGAATCGCTGGAGCAGAAGGGCTACCTGGAGAACTCGGTGGTGATCTTCACGTCGGACCACGGCGACTGCCTGGGCGACCACGGGCTGAACCAGAAGTGGAGCATGTACGACATCGTCACCCGGGTGCCGGCGATCGTCTGGTCGCCGGATCGGTTCGAGGCCGGGAAGACCGTCGAGGACCTGTGCCAGTGGTTCGACCTGGGGCCAACGATCCTGGAACTGGCCGGAGTCGAGCGGTCGCGGACGATGGAGGCGGAGTCGCTGCTGCCGTTGCTGGAGGGCGCGCCGGACGCCGCCGGGCGTGAATTCGTGTTTACTGAACTGGCCCGCGACGGCGTGCTGCGCTACAGCGAATTCGTGATGTGCGCCCGCAACGACGAATGGAAGATCGTGGAGTTCGTCGGCGACTCGGGCGGGCAGCTTTATAACCTGATCGACGACCCGGACGAGGTCAATAACCTCTGGGACGACCCGGAACTGGCCGACCACCGGGCGGTGCTGCTGGGCGTGATCCATCGCTGGTTCGTGCGCAGCGTGGCGCAGGGGCGGACGTGGCGGAATCACCTGCGCTCGCCGTGGGTGAGTTTGGACGGGACGGTCAGCGGCAACCCGGGGGCGCTGCCCGGTGACGGCGACGGCGACTGATGGGCGACGATCGTTCGAACATCGTATTCATCCACACGGACCAGCAACGTTTCGACACGATCGGCGCGCTGGGATTCGACTACATGGACACGCCCAACCTGGACCGGCTGGTCGAAGAGGGGGTGGCGTTCACGCGCAGCTTTGTGTCGGCGCCGTCGTGCGCGCCGTCGCGGGCCAGCATCTTCACCGGCTACTTCCCGCACACCACCGGAGTCCTCGAAAACATGGATCGCTGGACGCATTCGTGGGTGGAGCAGCTGGCTGATTCCGGCTACCACTGCGTGAACGTCGGCAAGATGCACACGATGCCCTGGGAGACGCCCATGGGTTTTCACGAGCGCTACGTGGTGGAGAACAAGGACCGCTATCGCGGCGATCGCTGGTATGTGGACGAATGGGACAAGGCGTTGCGGGCGCGCGGGCTGACCAAGCCGAGTCGGGCCACGTACGCCGAATGGCCGGACTGGCAGGAGCGGCTGGGCGCGTACGAGTGGCCGCTGCCGGAGGACATGCACCCGGACAACTTCGTGGGCGACCTGGCCATCTGGTGGCTGGACTACCAGCCAAAGACGGCGCCGCTGTTCATGTCGCTGGGCTTTCCCGGCCCGCATCCGCCGTACGACCCGGTGGAGAGCTACGCCGCGCCCTACCTGGAGAAGGACCTGCCGATCCAGGACTTCACCGAGGCGGAGATCGCGGCCCAGCCGGCGACGTACCGCGCGACCCGCGAGAAGATGCTGGGCTACAACCCGGACGCCGTGTGCCACCTGGAAAACCCGGATCGCGAGCAGCGCCACCGCCAGCGCGCCTACTACCTGGCGAATGTGACGATGATCGACGAGAAGATCGGCGAGCTGATCGAAGCCCTGGAGCGCAACGACTACCTGGACAACACGGTGATCGTCTTCATCTCGGATCACGGCGACAACCTGGGCGATCACGGCCACAGCCAGAAGTTCACCTTCTACGGTGGTGCGGACGCCCTGCATCGTCTGGGCGCCGGGGCGCATCGACGGCGGGCGGCAACTGGACGACCTGGTGCAGACGATGGACGTGGGGCCGACGATCCTGGAATTGGCCGGGCTGGAGCCGGACAATTCGCTGGAGGCGCGGTCGCTAGTGCCGCTGCTGGATGGCGAAGCCGGCGCCGCCGGCCGCGAGTACGTCTTCAGCGAGCACGGCCGCGATTTCTATGTGACCAACACCGACTTCGCGACGATGATCCGCGACCGGTCCTGGAAGCTGGTCCATTTCCTGGGTCATGAGGACGGCGTGCTGACGGACCTGGAGAGCGACCCGGAGGAGATCGAAAACCTCTGGGACGACCCGGCGCACGCGGCGACGAAAGAGCGGCTGCTGGGGGCGCTACGGGACTGGCTGATCCAGTCGAACCACCACACGCGGAACCGGACCGTCGATTCGCGGTAGGGGGCGGGGTGGCGGGGTAGCGGGCCGGAGATTAGGGGTAGACCTGGCTGTCTGAGGTGCGCCCGAAGCGTTGTTGCTGGCTGCCCTCAACTGAACTATTTATCACCTGGCCCTCGGTGTGTTCTATGACCCCGCTCGGTTGTGGCGCCTCAGCGTGCGGTGGCCGGGCGAGGGGAATTGGCTTGACAATAATGCGGGTGCACGTATCATATGGGGATACAGAGGGTACACCCACTACCGCCACGGTACTGGATGCAGTCATGAAGGAGTGGCAGAATGAAGAAGCGCAGGTATGGAGTGCACAAGTCGAGCAAGGCGGCGCGCGAGCACTCGAAGGCCCCCGGTGTGAAGAAGGCAATTAGGGCCATCGAGAAGATGCCCGAGGTTGCGAAGATCGATCTCGGCCCGACCCGGTTCGGCTCCAGGGGCAGGAATCAGCGGACCTTCAAAATGCTTGAATTCGACGACCTGCGGGTGGAACTCTTGCTCTTCGGTCTGGGTGCGGCTCAGTGCCTCACACTGTCACTCAGGAGTCAGAAGGGCCTGCCCGGAGTTATTTCCGGAATTCAAGAAACCGGTTTCGACTGGCGCTAGCCAAGAAGGAGTAATCGAAGGGAATGAGACGAGTAACCGTGTACGTAAGCGACGAGGATTGGGATCGGCTTGAAGACCTGCGCAAGCAGAACACGAACATCTCGCAGTTCTTTCGAGATGCTGGGCTGGCGGAGTTCCGAAGCCGGCAGGAAACGCGGAAGAAGTCGGATCCCATGATCGCGTCGTCGATCGAGGATATCTTTGAGAGCCGTACCAACCTGGCCAGCACGGATCGAGCTCCGCGGGAAATACGAGCCCAGCTCGCCGAGGAGCGCGCCGAGTTTGAGCGCAAGGTCGAGAGCAGCAGGGCTGCTGTAGTTGACTTCTCCGTAGAGAATGCAATTGGTCTGGCCGGCGAACTCCTCTACGACGAGCTGGTAGCCTTCCAGCGGGGCGGCAAGCTGCACGAAAACGCCGACGTGGTGGTCGATGATCTGCTTCCCGGGATGCTCGAGATCGAATGGATACCCGACTCCCTGCGGCAGCTCGCCCGCCAGGCCTACGCCGCGACGATTGACGAAATGGTCCGCCAGGTGGACGCGGAGTACGAGCAGAACAAGGCGGAAGGCGGCGCGGCGGATGGCGAGGAATCGGCGGGCGAGTAGACGCGACCCGTGCGGCTGTTTCTTGGGCTGAGGCGGCCTCGGAAGTCCGCGACTAGTCGCGGATCCAGGTCTCGGAGAAGGCCAGGAAGGCGCTGGTCATGTCGCGGCCGCCGACCTGCCGGGGGATCGGATTGCCGGGGACGGTCTCGCCGTTGACCAGGATCTCGGCGCTGCCGGCGGCCAGGAAGACCGACACCAGCCGGTGGATGCCGGTGGGCGTGTCGCCCGGGGCGTTGTCCA
>CAYYTN010000106.1:510-8509 GCA_964474495.1 uncultured Chloroflexota bacterium | reverse complement strand
AATCCCGTCGGACCTCAGGAGGGTCCGATGAGCAGGGATTTGACTATCTCTCGACGGCGGATGCCGAAGAGGTCAAGGTGTACGGCCGACTCATCACCGAAGCCATCACCTCCTACCTTAACCAGCACGGCCCGGTGATCGAGGGCCTATCGGCGTTCGCCGGCCACCTCGATCTCATCCCTCGACCGGTCAGCGACGGTCGCGTGGGCGCCGCTACGTTCTTCCGCCATGATCTGGATGGCGACGGCGAATTCGAGCTTCTCCTGCGCTCCGGCCACGGCACCTCACCGATCCAATGGTTCGACCGGGATGGCGCCGGCTGGACGGGCCACGCACTGGAGTTTCCCTCCACCGAACCGCGCGCGATTTTTCCTGACAATACGCCCATTCTTCACCTCGAAGATGTCACGGCTGACGGCAGCACCGATCTGGTCATCACCACGTCCTTGCGGGAAGGGTTTGACCACTGGACCCCCGACCGGAGGGATTTCCTCCTTATCTATTCATGGCACGAGGGCGGCCCGGTATTGATCCTGGCCGAAGACATTTCACCCCAGTCCTTCGCCGACGACAACTGGACCTTCGAGATCGTCGGTGCCCGTGGAGTGTTTCAGGCAACCCGCTACGCCTACCCGCCTGGATTCCGCCAATGGCAAGACTCCCCGTTCGTCCATTTTGCCCACACCTGGGATGGCGAGCGTTTCGCCGCCACGGCCGCCATTCTTGAAGGAACTCACCAACAATCGCAAGAGCTTCAGTTAGCCGAGGCCGCCTACCGCAATGGCGATTTCGCCACCGCCGCCCTTCTCTATCAGGAGCGATTTGCCGAGCCACCGATTCATTGCGGGGCCCCGATCGTGAACCCCGAACTCCCCGCCTTCCGCTTGGCCCAAATTGCCGCATTTCAGGGTGACGTCGCCACCGCCCGCCGCCTGTTTGAAGCGTTCGCCTGCGAAGACCGCACCGATTTCGAGTTCTATCAGGCCTTCCTCGACGCCTACGGCGAAGGTGATGTTGTCGCCGCTCTCATAGCGCTCCAGCATCAGGAGGGAGTGCCGATGGGCGGGCACCACAACCCCCGGGGGTTCGACCCCTTTGAACAGTACGACGCCGTCCTACCCGGCCACGTCCTGCCGGTTCTCGCCGAACACCTCGGCCAGCCCGACGACATCGTCGCGGTCGTGCAGTCGGCGCTCGACGCCGGGCTCGAAATCGACGACGTCCACTACATCGACCTCAACGGCGACGGCCTCCACGAGGCCATCCTGGACATCCCGCCGGCGGCCGATCCCGAGTTGCTCACCGGCATCCGCCGTTACTGGCTGCTGGGCCGGGTCGACGGCGTCTGGCGCGCGGTGCCGACCTCCTTCATCGCCGCCGGCTCAGCCGTTTGCGAAGTCGTCCCCAACGATGCCGGCGGCCTGACCGCCCAACTCTGCCATCAGTCCGACTGGTGGGCACTCGGCGCACTACCCGGCACCGCCACCGTTGCCAACCCCTTCGAGCTGACCAGCGCCGACCTCCGCCTCTACATCACCTTCGACGAAACCGGCTTCCACGAGTCCCCGCTGCCGCCGGCTCCGACGACCACGCCCTGACCCTCCTCCCCACCCGACCCCGCGAGCCACTAAACTGCTCTCGGCCGTAGGGGTTATGGAGAACCGGCAAGACCACCGAGGAGCGCACCAGTGCAAGTAGCCGCCGCATACGACAGCGTCGAAGTACGCAAGTACCCGTCCGAGGTCGTCGTCGCGATCGCGAAGGACAACCTGGGCAAGCACAACCCGATCACCCTGGGTTGGAGCATGTTCACCTCCCACAACCCGCCCATGATGGCGATCTCCGTGGGCCTGCAGCGCCATTCGCTGGAGGCCATTCGGCAGTCCGGGGAATTCGTCGTCGCCTTCACCTCCGTGGCGATGGCCGAGGACACCCTCCATTTCGGCACCTACTCCGGCCGCGACGAGGACAAGCTGGCGGTTCGTGGCACGAAAACCCAGCCCGCGACCAAGATCGACTCCGTGCTGTTGACTGACGCCGTCGCCAATTTCGAGTGCGTGGTCGAAGGGGAACTCCTGACCAACGACCACGTCATCTTTGCCGGACGGATCGTCGCGTGGCACGAGAATGAAGATCCCGACGTGCAGCGTCTCTACAATGTCGGCAAGAAGATCCTGCGCGGCGTGCAATTCGAAGCGCCCGGGCCCGGCGAAGACAACCGCTGATCCGGCGCGCGAACCAGCACTCGTTCGGGAGCTCCGCCTACCAGGCCGTCTCGTACTGCTCCGGCCACGCCATCGGCACGCCCAGTTTGCGCGCCGCGATGCGCGGCCAGTAGGGATTGCCCAGCATCTCGCGGCCGATCGCCACCAGGTCGGCCCGCCCGTTTTGCACGATCTCCTCCGCCATCGCCGGCGACCGGATCATGCCGACCGCGATCGTCGGCACCCCGGCCAGCCGCTTGATCGTCGCCGCGATCTCCAGCTGGTAGCCCGGGTACAGGCTCTGGATCGGCGGCGCATCCGGGGTGTTCCCGCCGGCACTCACGTCGATCACATCCGCCCCGGCCGCGTGCAGCATGCCGGCCGCCACCGCCATCTCCTCCGCATCGCTGCCGCCGGCCGCCAGGTCCGAGCCGTTGATCCGGATGAACAGCGCCGTCTCGTCCGGGATCGCCGCCCGGATCGCCTCCGTCATCTCGCAGCCGAAACGGGATCTGGCCTTGATGTCCCCGCCGTACTCATCGGTCCGATGGTTCGCCAGCGGCGAGAAGAACGAACTCACCAGGTAGCCGTGTGCCCCATGGATTTCCACCACGTCAAAACCGGCCGCCACCACCCGTTTCGCCCCGGCCACGAAACTCTCGATCTGCCCGGCGATCTCGCTTTTCGATAGCTCGTGGGGCGTCGCCCAGCCATCGGCGAAGGCCACCGCGCTCGGCGCCACGACCCGCGCGTCCGGGTTGTCGTTGTCCGGCGTCCCGACCTTGCGCCCGCCGTGGGAAAGCTGAATCCCCATCTTCACGCCCTGCTCGTGGCAGAAATCGACGATCTCCGCCAGCGGCGCGATCTGCGCGTCCTCCCAGATTCCCAGGTTGTCCCGGCTGCCCCGCGCCGTCGGATCCACATTCGCCCCCTCCATCAGCACCAGCCCCGGCCCGCCCACCGCGCGGGTTCCGTAGTGCACCAGGTGCCAGCGATTCGCGCGCCCGTCCGGCCCGGCCGACCACTGCGCCATCGGCGCCAGAACGATCCGATTCGGCAGCGTCACGCCGCGCACGTCGTAGGTATCAAACAGACCTGGCATAGCGACTCCCATGGTATTCAAAGTCGCTAATTCTAGGCTCTCGAGGTCACGTCCATCGCCCGCGCCTTTCCCATCCCGGCAACGACTGGATCCGCACTCCGGCGCTCGACGCCCTGGCGACCGAGTCGTCCCGCTTCACCGGGTTCTACCCGGAGGCCCTGCCGACCCTCCAGGCGCGCCGCGCCATCCACACCGGCAACCGCGTCTTCCCCTTCACCGGGCACGTCAGCAAGAAGGGCGACACCGTCACCGCGCCCGGCTGGGGACCCATCGGCGAGGAGCAGGTCAGCCTGGCCGAGATCATGGGCCACGCCGGCTACCGCACCGGACTGGTCACCGACGTCTATCACCAGATGAAGCCCTCGATGAACTTCCACCGCGGCTTCCACCAGTTCGAGTGGATACGCGGCCAGGAAGGCGACAAGTACCGCTCCACCCGTCTCCCCGACCCGGAATTAGTGGAGAGCTTTCTCCACCCCTCCTACGACCCCGAGGCCATGGCCTACCGCCGCGCCCGTCTCCGCCAGTACCTGGCCAACATCAGCGACCGCCGCTCCGAGGAGGACTTCTTCGCGCCGCGGGTCTTTCGCGAGGCGATACGCTTCGTCGAGGACAACTATCCGGAGGACTTCCTCCTGGTCATCGACTGCTTCGATCCCCACGAGCCATGGGACCCGCCCGCGCAATACACCGAGCTGTACAACCCCGGCTACACCGGCCGCGAGATCACCTGGCCGCCCTACGGGCCGGTCGGCGGCATCAGCGACGCCGAGCTGAACCACATCCGCGCCCTCTACGCCGGCGAGGTCACCATGACCGACAAGTGGCTCGGCCTCTTCATCGACCGCCTCCGCGACGTCGACGTCCTCGACGACACCCTGCTGATCGTCATGTCCGACCACGGCCACACCCTGGGCGAACACGGCATGCTCGGCAAGATTCCCCGCTACCAGTACCCCGACCTGGTCGATGTGATCCTGCTGGTCCGCCGGCCCGGCGCCGCGGGCGGCGGGGAGGTGGTGCCCGGCTTCTGCTACGACCACGACATCCTGCCGACCATCCTCAACTTCGCTGGCGTCGAGCAGCCGCTGCCGGTCGACGGGCGCGACCTGATGCCGCTGATCCTTGGCGAAGATCCCGGTCGCCCGCACATCACCGGCGGCTACGTCGACTACGTCCGCTACCAGGACAACGCCCACCACTACATCGCCCGCAACGACGGCGCCGACGCCAGCCTTTACGACCTGGCCGCCGATCCGGAGCTGCGGGACAACATCGCCGCCGCCAACCCGGAGCTGGTCGCCGACCTGCACGAGAAGATCCGCATCGACGCCGGCGGCTCTTTCCCGGCGATCTCCGACGAGGACCTGCGCGTCACCGGTCCGTGGCACGAGCTCAACCGCCCGCCCTACGGCATTGAACCGCGCTAGTCGTCGCGGCCGGCGCACCCCGCCGCGAAACCACCATCAAGAAACGAAATCCCGGCGGCGGCGCGGCCTAGCTGACCAGGTAGAGCGTCGGGTAGATCAGCACCCAGGCCAGGTCGACGAAGTGCCAGTACTTCACCCCACCCTCGACACCCCAGTAGTTGCCCGGGCCGTAGCGGCCGTCGCGGCCCATGTTGTAGACGAAGGCCAGCACCAGCATCCCGGTCAGCACGTGGAAGGCGTGGATGCCGGTCGTGGTGAAGAAGATCGTCCCGAACGCCGAGTCCGGCGGGAAGTGCGCGAACGCCTCCGCCCACTCGATTGACACCCCCACCAGGAACACCAGCCCCAGCGCCAGCGTAAACAGCATGTTGCGCTTGAACCGCCCCTGGTCGCCGTACTGCGCCGCCGCCTCGGCACGGAACGCCGTCAGGCTGCTGAGCAGCAACACCACCGAGATGCCGAGACCCAGGATCTGATTCAGGTCGTCCGGTCGCTCCACTCCGCGCAGGAAGTAGCGACTCGACAGCAGCGCCGCGAAGAGGAAGCTCTCCGAAATGATGAACACCCACAGCCCCAGCCGGTTCATGCCTACGCCGCCGTGGCCATGCTCGGCCGGCGCCTCGTCGGCGTGATCGTCGCTCCAGATCTGCTTCATGTGCATGAAGTACCAAGCGATCAGCCCCGCTCCCGGCACCGCCAGCAGCACCATGAACAAGAGCGCGCCCGAGTCCATCGCCACGCCGACGAAGTACTCCACCACCTCGATCACGAACAACGCCGCGATCACCACCCACCCCAGCCAGAGCGCCCGATTCAATCCGGTCGATCCCGATTTGTTCCGGTTCACCATGTTAGTTCCCCGCCGATCCGGTCATCGGACCCGAGTGGGCCGGGGCGTCCGGCGTGCCGTAGCCATAGGGGTCGCCGATCACCCGTGGCGGCTCGTCAAAGTTCTCCACCGGCGGCGGCGAGGTTGTCTGCCATTCCAGCGTCCGGGCGCCCCAGGGGTTCCCGACCGCGCGCTTACCGCCGAACCAGGCCCGCACCAAATTGATGACCATGAAGATGAAACTCGCACCGAGGAGGTACGACATGATGCTGATCAGCAGGTTCAGATCGCCGAACTCCACATCGTAGTCGGCCACCCGGCGGTTCATGCCCTGCATCCCGACCCAGAACATCGGCAGGAACGTCAGCTGGAAGAAGACGAACATCGTCACGAAATGCAGCTTGCCCAGGGTCTCGCTGTACATCCGCCCGGTGATCTTCGGGAACCAGAAATACAGCCCGGCCATGATCATGAAGATCTCGCCGCCCATGATGGTGTAGTGGAAGTGGGCCACCGTGAAGTAGTTCTCCTGCAGGTGGATGTCCGTCGGCACGTCGGCCAGGAAGATCCCGGTCACGCCGCCGATCAGGAAGTTGAACACCACCCCGACCGCGAACAGCATCGGCGTCGTGAAGCGCAGCCGGCCGCGCCACATCGTCCCCAGCGCCGCCAGGAAGATCACCCCGGTCGGAATCGAGATCACCTCGGTCGTCGCCATGAACGGAATCAGCAGGAAGTCCTGCATGCCGCTGGTGAACAGGTGGTGCGCCCACACGATCATGCTCAGGAACACGATCGCCAGAATCGAGCCGACCACGTACTTGTAGCCAAACAGCGGCTTGCGCGAGAAGTGCGAAATGACCTCCAGCTCGATCCCGAAGCCCGGCAGGATCATCACGTAGACCGCCGGATGCGAATAGAACCAGAAAATGTGCTCGTAGAGCAGCGGGTCGCCGCCCTTGGAAGCGTCAAAGAACGACGTCCCAACCACCCGGTCCAGGATCACCATCAGCAGACCGAAGGCCACGAACTGGGTCGCCGTCACCGCGATCAGCGACGCCCCCAGCACCGACCAGACAAAGATCGGCATCCGCATCAGGGTCATCCCCGGCGCGCGCAGCTTCAGGATCGTCGTCGTGAAGTTCAGCCCGCCGAATATCGACGAAAGCCCGAAGGTCAGGAACGCCAGCAGGAACAAGAGTTGGCCGTTGGCGTTGACCACGCTCAGCGGCGGGTAGGCCGTCCAGCCGGTGTCGAACCCGCCGAAGAACGGCGTCAGGATCAGCAGGATCGCCACCGGCGGCACGATCCAGTAGCTCAGCGCGTTCACCCGCGGGAAGGCCACGTCCTCGGCCCCGATCATCAACGGCACCAGGTAGTTGGCCAGGCCGCCGGTGATCGTCGCCACCGCCACCGCCACCATCATGATCCCGTGCAGGCCCATCACCGTGTTGAAACCGTCGGCGCCCAGGATGTCCTTGCCCGGCGCCGACAGCTCCACCCGCACCACCATCGCCAGCGCCCCGGCCAGCAGCATCAGCACCACGAACGTCACCAGGTATTGCGTCCCGATCACTTTGTGATCCAGCGAGAAGCGGAAGTAACGTCGCCAGTCGGTCTCGGTCAACTCCATTGTCGGCAGCCGCAGCCACTCGCGCGCCCAGCTCGACCACACCCCCACCCCCAGCAGCCAGCCGATCAGCGCGAAGAAGTAGCCCACCGCGATAATCACCTGGGTCAGGTCCTCGCGGCCGGTCAGCGCGCCCAGCAGGAGCGCCAGGCCCCAGCCGATCGCCAGCCCGATCGCGGCCCCGAGCAGTCCCCTACCTATTGCTGTAAAGGCCGACAGTGCGGCCATCGGCGTGCCTCCTGGCTAATCTTGGTGGGCTTGCACCCAGTCTTCGAATTCAAGTTGTGAAACCACCCGCACCGGCATCGTCATCTGCCCGTGCGCCACCCCGCAGAGCTCCGCGCACTGGACCCGGAAGTTGATGTCTTCGTCGGGGTCGCCCAGCTGCGTGGGGCGCACATGGATCGCGGTGGTCATCCCCGGCACCGCGTCGATCTTCATCCGGAAGGCCGGAATCCAGAACGAGTGCAGGACATCGGTCGAGGTGATGTCAAAGCGCACATGGGCGCCCACCGGCAGCACCAGTTCATCCCCCGGAATGGCCGAGAAGGTTTCAAAACCGTACTCCGCGTAGGTAGCCCGCCAGAAGAACTGGCTCCCCTCGATCTCGATCACCATATCCACCGGCTCGTCGGCGCGTTCCCAGAGCTCATTCAGCCCGGTGATCCCCGGATTCACGATCATCAACACCGTCAACGCCGTCGTCACCCCGAACCACGCACCCAGCACCTTCTTGTTCGCCTGGGTCGGCGGGCCGTCTTCCAGGGGGTCGCCGCAGTGCCGGAAGCGCAGCGCCGAGTACAC
>CAYYTN010000106.1:0-494 GCA_964474495.1 uncultured Chloroflexota bacterium | reverse complement strand
GAACGACTCGTCGATAATCGTCGCCTGGTCGGCGGCCGGCGAGGGGAAGAACTCCGCATCCCACGCCAGCGCCTCACCCACGACCGTAAGGATCAGCCAGATAAGGCCGACAAGCGCTCCGTCACGACTCAAGTCGCGATTCCCCTTTGTTGGAATCCGAACTCTCTCGCGGCGGCGGGATTCGCCAACCGTCACCCCCTCGGATTCACCGGCAATCATACGCAAAGGCCGGGGCCCTGCCAAAGAACCGGTCCACCGCCGGCGGCGCGCCGCCGGCCGGCCTAGCCGGTAATCAGCAGCCCGGTCGCGTACATCACCAGCATCCCGGCCACCACCCCGGCCGCGTTCAGCGGTGCGAAAACCGTTCCGTCGTCGCCGGCGCCCATCATCCGCCCGATCTGCCAAACCACCTGGAAGATCGCCCCGGCGCCGACCGCCAGGAACAGCGTCGCCCACATCGGCGAGAGCGCGAATCCCCCCAGCCAGGCGCCCGC